>CAIWVR010000111.1 GCA_903916165.1 uncultured Hyphomicrobiales bacterium
AACCAAGAGCGGTCCGGAGGCGGCATAGGCGCACAGGGCCGCAGCATCGCGCGACAAAGCTTCAGTCCCCGCCTTGGTTTTCCCCTCCGCCCCTGCTATCTCCGGTGGCATGACCACCCATCCGATCGAAAACATCCGCAATTTCTCCATCGTCGCACATATCGACCATGGCAAGTCCACGCTTGCCGACCGGCTGATCCAGACGACAGGCACGCTGGCCGCCCGCGACATGGTCGAGCAGGTGCTCGATTCCATGGACATCGAGCGCGAACGCGGCATTACGATCAAGGCCCAGACGGTGCGCCTCGAATATACGGCGCTGGATGGCAAGACCTACATCCTGAACCTGATGGACACGCCCGGCCACGTCGACTTCGCCTATGAGGTCTCGCGCTCGCTGGCGGCCTGCGAAGGCTCCCTGCTCGTCGTCGACGCATCGCAGGGCGTCGAGGCCCAGACGCTCGCCAACGTCTACCACGCGCTCGACGCCGGCCACGAGATCGTGCCAGTGCTGAACAAGATCGACCTGCCCGCCGCCGAGCCCGAGCGCATCAAGGAACAGATCGAGGAAGTGATCGGCATCGACGCCTCGCAGGCCGTGCCCATTTCCGCCAAAACCGGCATCGGCATCGACCTCGTGCTGGAGGCCATCGTCAATCGCCTGCCGCCGCCCAAGGGCGACGAGACCGCGCCGCTGAAGGCTCTGCTGGTCGATTCCTATTATGACGCCTATCTGGGCGTCGTTGTCATCGTGCGCATCATCGACGGCACCCTGAAGAAGGGGCAGAAAATCAAGATGATGGCGGCCGACGCGCATTATTCCGTCGACAAGATCGGCGTGTTCCGTCCGAAAATGCAGGACGTCACGGCTCTCGGCCCCGGCGAGGTCGACTTCATCACCGCGCAGATCAAGCAGGTGGCCGACACACGCGTCGGCGACACGATCACCGACGAGCGCAATGGCTGCGTGACCGCGCTGCCAGGCTTCAAGCCGGCCCAGCCAGTGGTGTTCTGCGGCCTGTTCCCGGTCGATGCGGCGGAATTCGATGACCTGCGCTCGGCGATGGGCAAGCTGCGCCTCAATGACGCCAGTTTCTCCTACGAAATGGAAAGCTCCGCGGCGCTTGGCTTCGGCTTCCGTTGCGGGTTCCTCGGGCTGCTGCATCTGGAAATCATCCAGGAGCGGCTGCAGCGTGAGTTCAATCTCGATCTCATCGCAACGGCCCCCTCGGTCATCTACAAGATCGGCCTCACCGACGGCACGGACATCGAGCTGCACAATCCGGCCGACATGCCCGACGTGATGAAAATCGCCGCGATCAATGAGCCGTGGATCCGCGCGACCATTCTGACGCCGGATGATTACCTCGGCTCGGTGCTGAAACTCTGCCAGGACCGGCGGGGGTCGCAGATCGATCTGAACTATGTCGGCAAGCGCGCCATGGTCACCTATGACCTGCCGCTGAACGAAGTCGTGTTCGATTTCTACGACCGGCTGAAATCCATCTCGAAGGGCTATGCCAGCTTCGATTACGCGATCACCGAATATCGCGAGGGCGACCTCGTGAAAATGTCGATCCTCGTCAATGCCGAGCCGGTCGATGCCCTGTCCATGCTCGTGCATCGCACGCGCGCCGAAAATCGCGGCCGCGCCATGGTGGAAAAGCTGAAGGAGCTGATTCCGCCGCACATGTTCCAGATCCCGATCCAGGCGGCGATCGGCGGCAAGATCATCGCGCGTGAAACCGTGCGCGCGCTGCGCAAGGATGTGACGGCCAAATGCTATGGCGGCGACGTCAGCCGCAAGCGCAAGCTGCTCGACAAGCAGAAAGAAGGCAAGAAAAAGATGCGGCAGTTCGGCAAGGTCGAAATCCCGCAGGAAGCCTTCATCGCCGCCCTCAAGATGGACAGCTGAGGACGGCGCAAAGCCTCTGTCAGGTTTGTTTTTCGCACCGAGAATTGTTCCGGGCACGA
>CAIWVR010000112.1 GCA_903916165.1 uncultured Hyphomicrobiales bacterium
CATCAACCATGTCGCGGGTCTTGACCGGCTCGCGGTCGAGGGCAATCGGCTGGTCATCGGCGCGCTCGTCCGCCACATGGCCTTTTGTGAGGGTGCCGTGCCGGGGGCCACGGGTGTCCTGCTTGCGCGCCTGATGCGCCACATCGCACATGCGCCCATCCGCACGCGCGGCACGTTCTGCGGCAGCCTCGCCCATTCCGATCCGTCGTCCGAATGGTGCCTCGCGGCGGCAGCGCTCGATGCCGTGCTCGTGGCGCGGTCGATGCGCGGCGTGCGGGAAATGGCGGCGGGCGACTATTTTCAGGGCGTGATGTCGACTGATCTGCAGCCCGACGAGATTCTCGTCGAAGCCCGCCTGCCGCTGCTGCCGGACGACACGCGGATTGGTTTTGTCGAATTCAGCCGCCGCGCCGGCGATTTCGCCCTTGCCTCCGTCCTCGTCACCTATCGCGTCGTCGAGGGGAAAATCGCCGAGCCACGCTTTGCGATCGGCGGCGCCGAAGCCTGTCCGCGTCGCCTCGCTGCTGTCGAGGACCGTCTCACCGGGGCGGTGCCTGACGCTGCAACATGGAGCGACGCCGCAGCGCAGGCCGCGGCCCTCATTGATCCGCTGGAAGATGCGGCGACCACCGGCGCCTACCGCCGCGATCTCGTGCGCGCCTTGACCCTGCGCGCCTTCGAACAGACCGGCGCATGAAACGGCAAGACATGAAACGGCAGGACATGAAACAGGATCTCACCTTGCAGGTGAACGGCATCGGCTATGACATCAGCGTCGAGCCGCGCAAGACCTTGGCCGACGCGCTGCGCGACGAGTGCGGGCTCACCGGCACGCATCTGGGATGCGAGCATGGCGTCTGCGGCGCCTGCACCATTCTCGCCGATGGCGCGCCCATTCGCGCCTGCCTGATGTTTGCCGTGCAGGCGGAAGACATGGCCTTGCGCACGGTTGAAGGACTGGCGCAGGGTGGCCAATGGAGCCCATTGCAGAAGGCTTTCGTGGAACATCATGGCCTGCAATGCGGCTATTGCACGCCGGGCTTTCTGATGCTCGCCACCGGCGCACTGGAAGACAATCCGGACATCAGCGACGCCGATCTGCGCGACGTGCTGTCGTCCAACCTGTGCCGTTGCACAGGCTATGAGAACATTGTGAAGGCCGTCCGCGCGGCAGCCGCCGACATGGGGGCGTCCTCATGACGAAGGACGCCATCGGCCAGTCGCTCACCCGCCTCGAGGATCCGCCGCTCGTCACCGGTCGCGGCCGCTTCATCGCGGATGTCAGCTTCCCGCACCAATTGCACATGCGCGTCGTGCGCTCATCCCATGCCCATGCACGGCTCTTGTCGATCAACACCGATGCGGCCCGCGCGCTGCGCGGCGTCCACGCCGTCTGGACGGCGCACGACATACCCGAGATCGGCCCGATCGACTTCCGCGAAGGCAAGATCGAAAAGCTCGAACCCTATCGCCAGCCCGTGCTGGCCCGGGACATGCTGCGCTATGTCGGCGAGCCTGTCGCCGTGGTGTTTGCCAGCGATGCCTATATTGCCGAGGATGCTGCCGACCTTGTCGAGATCGACGTCGAGCCCCTGCCCGCCATCGTCGATGCCGATGCCCGGCCCGGCATTTTCGCGCCCGGCCTGTCGACGGAAGCCGCCATCGTCAATCAGGGTTTTGGCGACATCGAAGCCGCCTTCGCCCAAGCCCATGCCATTGTCGAAATCGACGTCAAGGTCGGGCGCCATTCCGGCGTGCCGCTGGAGACGCGCGGCGCCATCGGCCGCTACGATGCGGCGCGCGACATGCTCGAACTGCATGGCGCGGCGAAGGTGCCGCACAAGAACCGCGAATCGCTCGCGCGCCTGTTCGGGCGCGGCACGACGGGGCTTCATCTCATCGAATATCATGTCGGCGGCGGCTTCGGCATCCGCGGCGAGATCTATCCTGAAGACATTCTCGTGCTGGCGGCGGCGCTGCGCTTCGAGCGTCCCGTGAAATGGATCGAGGACCGGCGCGAGCATCTCATCGCGGCCAACCAGTCACGCGAGCAGCGTCACAAGATCCGGGCGGCCGTGGACAAGGACGGCGTGCTGCTCGGAATCGACAATGAGTTCTGGCACGATCAGGGGGCCTATCCGCGCACCCACGCCATGCGCGTTGCCGAAACCACCTGCGGCATTCTGCCTGGACCCTAC
>CAIWVR010000113.1 GCA_903916165.1 uncultured Hyphomicrobiales bacterium
CATCAGCACACGCATTTGCGAGTCTGGCTTCAGCCAGTCAGGCTTTGAGGACGCGACGGCGGAATGGCCGACGAAGCGCCCATCGATCTCCTTGCGGTCGGCGGCGAGAAACAGCGCGCCGGAATCGGGATAGCCCGCGATCATTTTCAGGTTGAGGCCAAGCGCATCTTTCAGCAGGATGGTGACATCATTGCCGGTGGCACCTTCCGCCGTGCCGCCCAGCACCAGCGGTGCGCCGTCCTTCTTGAGCAGGTCGGCGGCAGATTTGACCGGGGAGTCCTTGTTGGCAAACAGCAGGTAGGCGTCATTCTCCGCGCTGGAGGGCGAACCCAGCCAGGTGAACTTGCGGGGATCGAACTGGACGTTGGGATTGTCCTTCAGCACGCCCATCAGCGGCATGTTGCGGGCGAAAGTGCCAAACACCGTGCCGTCGCGCGGCGCGGTGACATAGATGTAATTGGCGGCGCGCAGTGAGCCCGCGCCGGGCATGTTCTGCACCACGACATTGGGGCCGCCCGGCACATGCTTGCCGATGAATCGCGCGATCAGCCGCGCATAGACATCGTACCCGCCACCCGGCCCGTAGCCGACGATGAGCTGGATGTTCTTGCCGCGGTAAAAATCTGAAACGGGATCCGCAACCGCCGGCGTCACCGCCGCGATCAGGACAAGCGCGAGCGCCGCGCTGCGTTTGAACATGTCATCCTCCCTGCCGCGCCTTGCCGCGCGTCGAGGCGGTTGGTCCGCCTGTTGGCACGTACTCTAGGCGAGGGCAGTGAGGGCGGCAAGGGAGCGCGGTGCCGTCTGTCGCGAGTTGCCTCACACGCGGCACTGGATGGCGAACGCTACGCTCGCAAGGACGGCGGGCGTTTTGCAATCATCGTCATTGCGAGGAGCCGAAGGCGACGTGGCAATCCATCTTTCCACGGCAGCCATCCGAAGATGGATTGCCGCGGAGCTTACGCTCCTCGCAATGACGAGGCTCAAGAGGATAAATCTGGATCAGCTCTTCGGCGGCCAGAAGGCCCGACCGCGGTGCCAGCGGCAGGGCGCAGCGTGCGCGCCGGTGGCAGTGAGGGGCGACGATGATGCAACCGCCTCACGCGCACACTGGATGGCGCATGCTGCGCTCGCAAGGACGGCTAGCGCGGCGCGGCCGCCCTTTGCAGGCGGTCGCGGATGGCTTCGCCCAGGCCCTCGTGCGGGATCGGGGCAACCGCGATCACGTGCGCGCCGGTGGCGTCAAGCGCGCGCAGGAAGGCGAAG
The DNA here is from genome assembly GCA_903916165.1 of uncultured Hyphomicrobiales bacterium. Lineage (GTDB taxonomy): Bacteria > Pseudomonadota > Alphaproteobacteria > Rhizobiales > Beijerinckiaceae > Terripilifer. The sequence goes on from CAIWVR010000113.1 coordinate 1,267, forward strand.
AGGTTGCTGGCGGCTTCCGCCAGATCGCCGCTCGGCGACAGGTCGAAGCTGGCCGCCTGCACGTCGGCGAAACGACCGCCGAAATCAAGCACCGCCTCGTCTTTCTCGACACTGGTCGCGTCAAGCCGCAGCCGCGCGTTGGGCGCGTAATGCGAGGCCAGCATGCCCGGCGCACTGATCGCGGCCTCGGCCTGCGCCGCCTCGACCGTGCGGCCGAGCACGCGTTCGATCTCCTCGCGCGCGACGCCGCCGGGCCGCAGGATCCGCACAATGTCGCCCAGACAGGCGACGATGGTCGATTCGACGCCGACCTGCGTCGGGCCGCCATCCAGCGCCATGTCGATGCGCCCGTCGAGATCGCCCATCACATGCAGCACATGCGTCGGCGAGACCCGGCCCGAGCGATTGGCGGAGGGCGCCGCGACCGGCACGCCAGCGGCGCGCAGCAGCGCCTGCGCCACCGGATGCGCTGGCACCCGCAGGGCGATGCTGTCGAGCCCCGCGCGCGCCAGGTCGCTCACCGGGCAACCGGGCGCGGCAGGCACGACCAGCGTCAGCGGGCCGGGCCAGAAGGCCACGGCCAGCGCCCGGGCGTCACGGCCGAAGACGCCGAGCCGCTCGGCGGCGGCGAGATCGGGCACATGCGAGATCAGCGGATTGAAGTGCGGACGCGCCTTGGCGGCATAGATTTTGGCGACTGCGGTGCCACAGGTCGCGTCGGCCCCGAGCCCATAGACCGTCTCGGTGGGGAAGGCGACAAGCCCGCCCGCGCGCAGCACCGCACCCGCCTCGGCCAGGGAGTCCGGGTCGGCTGTCAGCAATCGGGTGAGGAGAGGCGGCATTGAGCTCGATCATAAAATAGTTTAGACATGAACCAAAAGGGGGCGTCGTGTTTGTCGGTCCGATCAGGGTCGCCGTCAAGCCGCGTGGCCCGGTCAGGGAGACAAAAATGGTCTATCGCGCGCCTGTCGCTGACATGCTGTTCATCATGACCCATGCGGCAGGGCTGACGCCAGACCTCTATCCTGACCTGTCGGACGGCGCCGCCGCGGTCATTCTCGACGAGGCCGCGAAAATGGCCGAAGGCGCTCTGGCACCGCTGTTTCGCATCGGCGACACGCAGGGTGCCCGATTCGACAAGGGCGTCGTGCGCACCTCGCCGGGCTGGCGCGAGGCCTATGCGCAATGGATCGCGGGCGGCTGGATGGGCATTACGGCAGCCGAGGACCACGGCGGCATGGGCCTGCCGCATCTGCTCAACGCGGCCTGCCTCGACATGTGGAACGG
>CAIWVR010000114.1 GCA_903916165.1 uncultured Hyphomicrobiales bacterium
CGCCATGCCGATCTCGTGACTGCCACGGCTTTTTTCGATCTCGTCTCTGCGCATTGGATCGACGATTTCGTTGCGGCCCTCGCGCGCCGGCACCTGCCGCTTTACGCCATTCTCACCTATGACGGCCATGAGCAATGGTCGCCGCCCCATGCCAGCGATGCGCCGGTCCTCGCAGCGTTTCACGCGCACCAGCAGCGCGACAAGGGGTTCGGTCCGGCGGCAGGGCCATTCGCCGCCGCCCGTCTTGTCCAGGCGCTGGAAGCGCAGGGCTACCGCGTCGCGAGCGCGGCCAGTCCGTGGAAACTCGACCAGACGCAGCGCGACTTGATGGGTGAGCTCGCGCGCGGCGCGGCGGAGGCCGTGGCTGAAACCGGTCTCGTCGGGCCTGTCGAGCTTGCGTCCTGGCGCGCGGCGCGCGAGAGCGCCGAGGCCTGCGCCATCGGTCACGTCGACCTGTTCGCGACGCCCGTCTGATCAGTTCTTGCGGCGCGGCAGCATGCGGTCGAGCACGCCGTCGCGCTTGATCAGGCGGTGCATCAGCGCGCCGCCGATATGGGCGACGAGCACGACCGTGATGAGCAGCGCGGAGATTTCATGCGCCTTGAACAGCAGCTTTGACAGCGCCTCGCTCTCCGGTGCCAGCGGCGGCAGCGTGAACAGCCAGAACACCGAGATGGCGACCGGATAGGCGGAGGTTGCAGCCCAGCCCAGCAGCGGCGTGACGATGATCAGAACATAGAGCGCGCGATGCGCGAAGGTCGAGGCGCGCAGTTCGAACGGCGTCAGGCCCGCATGGGCGGCGGGCACGCCATAGATCTGGCGCACGGCAAGCCGGGCCAGCGCGAGGCAGAGCACGACGAAGCCGAATGAGCGATGCAGGTCGTAGCCCAGATTCTGCGCGCGTCCTTCGGGCAGACTGTCGAGCAGGAATCCCGCCGGGATCTCTGCAAGGATCATGATCGCCGTCACCCAGTGCAGCCATTTCGACGCCGCGGAATAATCCAGGCGCGGTTGTCCTGTTATCGCGAAGTTCATTTTAGCTCCCATCGCTGTTTCGCAGATCGCAATCAATGAGAAATTCGCGCTCGCCCAGCGGGTACAGCGTTGTGCTCGGGCGCAACGCGCCGGAGAGATCGGAAATCGGGGCAAGGTCGAGCCCGTTGCGGCCGGAACCGATGATGATCGGTGCAAACAGCAGGTGCAGGCGGTCGATGCAGCCTGCATCGATGAAGGCCGAAATGGTGTGTGCGCCGCCCTCGATCAGGATCTTCTTCATGCCGCGCTCGAACAGCGCGTCGATGATGGCGCGCGGTGCAATGGTGCCCTTTTGGGCATCAAGGCGGATGTGCTGAAGGCCAGGCGGCAGGGACACCACTGTGCTGGCGGTGATGACGAAGCACGCCGCACCATCGGCCTCGTGCCATTTTGCCGGGCCCTTCAGCCGCCCGGTCGGATCGATGACGACGCGTGCGGGGCTGCGTCCGGGCACGCGCCGCACGGTCAGTTGCGGGTCGTCGGCCACGACAGTGCTCGCACCCACCACCACGGCGTCGACCTCGGCACGGATGCGATGCAGATGGTCGAGGGCAGGGGCACCGTTGATGTATTTGCTCATGCCGGTGATGGTGGCGATGCGTCCGTCGAGAGACTGCCCGAGTTGCGCGACGACGAACGGTCGCGCGGGATCGGCGCGCCGGAATGGCACGAAGGGATCCTGCATCGACGCGTTGGGCTGAAGGTCGGCAACTGATATCATGGACGCTCCTAGTTTCCGCCCTAGATATGGGTTATGAGCGGGAGTGGGGGGATTGGGAAGGTGACGTCCTGCTTGGGTCACTTTCTCGACGTGTGAGGGTCGCGTGAAGGATCGAAAGCCTACTCTAGCCGGAGGCACTGCCTTCGGCCATATTCGTGTCGAACGTGTGATTGCAGAAGTACGGTCCGGACGGCCCGTCTTGGTGACCTCGGCACACGGTAATGTGATCGCCGTCACTTTCGAGTCACTGGACGATTCCTTTCTCGCGGAGCTTGCGCCCGTGGCCCAGGGGCGCGCGCGGCTGGTGCTGGCAGCACCGCGTCTGCGCCGTCTCGGCATTGAGCGTCAGGCCGCCGGTTTCATCGCCCTGCCGACGCTTGATTTCGCCCGCATTGCCGCTTTGTCCGTCGAACTGGACGGGCGCATCGACGCGCCTGTCGCCAGTCTTACGCCGGCCGACGAGGCGGCGCTCGAACTGGCCCGTCTTGCGCTGGTTCTGCCTGCCGTGGTCACGGTGCCGACCGGTGCCGGGACGACGGATGTAGCTGGCCTGTTGCAGGTGTCCGACACCGAGATTTCGGATTATCGCGCGCAGGAGCAGCATGCGCTCAAACTCATCTCGCGCGCGCCTGTGCCGCTCGAGGGGGCACCGGACAGTGAGTTTGTGATTTTTCGCGGCGGCGAGGGACTGCGCGACCAGGTCGCGGTGATCGTCGGCAAGCCGGACCTTGCGGTGCCGGTCACCGTGCGGCTTCATTCGGCCTGCCTGACCGGCGATCTGTTCGGCTCGCTGAAATGTGATTGTGGCGACCAGTTGCGCCACACCGCCAAATTCATGGCTGAGAATGGCGGCGGCATGCTGCTCTATCTCGACCAGGAAGGGCGCGGCAACGGCATTTCCAACAAGATCCGTGCCTACCGGCTGCAGGCTCAGGGTTTCGACACCTATGATGCTGACGAGGTGCTGGGCTTTGATCATGACCAGCGCGGTTTCGCCTATGCGGGCACCATGTTGAAGCAGTTGGGCGTCAAGTCCGTGCGGGTGATGACCAACAATCCGGTGAAAATCGCGGCGCTCGAGAATGCGGGTCTCGATGTCGCCGGCGACCAGCGCATCGTCGGGCGGCTCACCGACCAGAATGTGCGCTATCTTGCCTCGAAGCGGGATCGTGCCGGGCATTTTATCGATGTTCTGGACACGGCACCGCCCGCCCATGGCGGGGCCAAGGACTGAGCGCATGCTGGACCGGACGCCAGGCGCACGTGGCCTCTACCCGGCCGCGTTTTTCATCTACGCTCTCGCCGCCCTGGCGCTCGCCTCGCCTTGGCTTTCGGGCCGTTTCACCATTCCCTGGGATGCCAAGGCGCATTTCTATCCGCAACTCGTGTTCCTTGCGAAGGCGCTGCAGAATGGTGAATCGCCATTCTGGAATCCGGCTGTCTTCGCCGGCTCTTTCCATCTTGCCGATCCGCAATCGCTGATCTTCACGCTGCCCTTTCTGATCGTCGCGAAATTCGTCCGCGACCCCGGTTTCATCGCCGCCGATGCGACCGTGTTCGTCATGATCGCGCTCGGCGGTGCGGCGCTCATGCTGCACTTCCGCGATCGTGGCTGGCATCCGGCGGGCGCGCTCGTCGCCGGGCTGAGCTTTGCCTTCGGCGGTTCGGCGGCGTGGCGCGTGCAGCATGTCGGCGAGGTGCTGAGTCTTGCCTTTTTCGCCATCACTTTCCTTTTTCTCGCGCGGATCTTTCAACGCGGCGGCCTCGTCAGCGGGCTCTGTGCCGGGCTCTTCGCCGGCCTGATGCTGATCGGCCGCGACCAGATCGCCTATCTCTGTGCCATGGTTCTGGCGATCTACGCCGTTGGCGGATTGATCGGGTCGCGCAAGCCGCGCACGCTGGGCGCGCTGGCGGTGGCAGCCCTCGTCGGCTTCATGGTGATGATTGTCCCGATCCTGCTGACGATCATACTCGCGGGTGACTCCACCCGCGTGCTGATCGATTTCGAAGGCGCGGCGCGTGGCTCGCTTCATCCTGCCGCGCTGCTCACCTCGGTGGTGGCCAATCTCTACGGCGTTGACGGGCCCTTGCAGGATTTCTGGGGGCCGCCGGCGCAGCAGGTCTGGGGCGGCACGTATAATCTCGCGCGCAACATGGCCGCGGTCTATTTCGGGGCCCTGCCGCTGATCGGATTCCTCGGCTTCGGTCTGGCAAGCGCCGCGCTGTTTCGCCGCGAGATGACGGCGCTGCTCGTCGCCTTCGTGATTATGCTGCTTTATGCGCTGGGCGATTTCACGCCCTTCTTCAAGCTGGCGTTTCACCTGCCCGGTGTGGATCTGTTCCGCCGTCCGGCCGATGCCACCTTTCCGCTCTGTGCCCTCGCCTCGATCATGGGCGGCTATGGCGTGCATCTTTACGTCACGCAATTGCGCCACCGGACGCTGGCGCATGTCGTCTTGCCGGCGCTCGCCATCGCGCTCGCCTTCGGCGGCGCCGTGACCGTGGCGTGGTGGAAGGGCCGGCTCGGACAGGCCGCCCTCCCGCTCGGGATCGCCGGGGCCAGTCTCCTTGTGTCGATGATCACGCTGATGCTGGTGCGGCTGTTTGCGTCCGAGCGCGGTGCCACGGCCCTGGTGCTCGTCGGTCTATGTCTGGCGGGCGATCTCGCGCTCAGCAACAGGCCCAATGAATCCACGGCGCTTCCGCCCGCTCATTACGACGCGCTGCGCACGGACACGAACAACGAGACACTCTCGCTGTTGCGACAGCGTCTGACGGAAGCGGCGGGTCCCGATCGAATCGATCGCGTCGAACTCGCGGCGGTCGGTTTCGACTGGCCCAATCTC
>CAIWVR010000115.1 GCA_903916165.1 uncultured Hyphomicrobiales bacterium
ACAGGGCGTGGCTTGTGCGCAGGCCATTGGTCTGATCGCGGCAGAGGACCTGCGCGTCGGCACCGCACAGCCGCCGCGCGCGATGGCGCTCCGCGCGCGCTATGCTTTGCGCGCGGAGGAGCTTGCTGGCGCGTCCAGCTTCGCGCCCGCCTTTCTCAGCCTTGCCCCGCAGCGCGTGGCACCGGGCGACACATTGCCAGACGGCTGCGATTGCGTGCTCGAGGCCGATGCCCTCGATCTCTCCGGGCCGGTGCCGCAGGTCTTTGTCGAATCCTGGCCCGGTGAAAACGTGCGTCGCGCGGGAGAGGATCTGGCGAGCGGCACTGTTCTTGTTGCGCAAGGGCATCGGATCGAGGCGCGCCAGGCGCTGGTGGCGGCGCGCGCGGGCCTCACCACTCTGCCGGTTCGCCAGCCCCGCATCGCCCTGCTGGGCGTCGCGGACGACGTCCACGCTTTCATCGCTTATGGCCTTCTGGCGCATGGCGCTGCGCACGTGACGGCCGACGCCGATCTCGTTCTGGCGCTGGGCGGGGCACCAGCTGACGCCGTGCTTGCCGTCCGCCATCTGGCGCTGGAGCCGGGCCGCGATGGCGCCATCGGGCGGATCGGTGGGACACCTTTGATCGTGCTGCCGCGCCAGCCCGATCAGGCTTTTGCCGTCTTTCACGCGCTTGTGCGGCCGGCGCTCGACAGGCTGGGCGCGCGGATGCCACCACCTCTCTTGTCGCTCCCGCTGGCGACAAAAATCGCCTCGCGCGTCGGCGTCGCCGAACTCGTCCTGTTGAAGGCGCAAGGCAATGTCTTCCGGCCGCTAGCCGTCGGCGATTGTCCGCTCGCTGCGCTGGCCGATGCGACCCATGTCGCGCTGATGGCAGAACACAGCGAAGGCCATGCAGCGGGCGATATTTTCTCCGCCGAACAGCTCGAGGCTTGAGACAGAGATGAAGGCAATTCAGCCCAACGCCAGCCTCGCGCAGGAGCAGTTCCTGACCATCCTGTCGCGTGAGGAGGCCGCCGCGCGCTTCGACGCTGCCTTGTTTCCGCGCGACGTGCCGCAGGACAGCGTCGCCTTGCCAGACGCGCTCGGCCGTGTGCTGGCGCGCGATGTGTGCGCGCCCATCGACGTGCCGCCCTTCGATCGCTCCAATGTCGATGGCTTTGCGCTGCGCGCGGCTGACATCGCGCAGGCGAGCGAGGCGACGCCCGTTCGCCTCGCAATCAATGACGAGACCATCGCCTGCGGGACTGCGCCAAGACTGCGCGTCACGCCGCAAACAGCCACGCCGATTGCAACCGGCGGCCCGGTGCCGCGTGGAGCCGACGCCATCGTCATGATCGAGCAGACGCAACCGGCCGACGGTGCCGTCGATGTGCGCCGCGCCGCGACGCCGGGCCAATTCATCTCGTCAGCCGGGTCGGACATGGCGCGCGGCGAAACCGTGCTGCGTGCGGGTGTTGAGATCACGGCGCGCGAGATCGGCATGTTGGCGGCCTGCGGCATTGCGCGGGTCGATGTGGCGCGCGCGCCGCGTGTTGCCATTCTCTCCACTGGCGACGAACTCGTGCAGCCGGGCGGCGTGCTGGCCCCGGCGCAGATCTTTGACAGCAATGGCCCCATCGTCGCCGCCGCCGTGCGCGAGAATGGCGGCGAGGCGGATTTCCTTGGCGCCATCGCAGATGACGAAGCTTCGCTGGAACAAGCCATGCGCGCGGCGCTGTCCACGCATGACATGCTGATCCTGTCGGGCGGCACGTCGAAGGGCGCGGGCGATGTCACGCATCGCATCGTGGCGCGGCTGGGCGCGCCGGGCCTTATCGCGCATGGCGTGGCGCTGAAACCCGGCAAGCCTTTGTGTCTTGCAGTGTGCGATGGCAAGCCGGTCGTCATCCTGCCGGGCTTTCCGACCTCGGCCATGTTCACGTTCCACGACATGATCGCCCCCGTCCTGCGCCGCATGGCGGGCCGCGCGCCGCGCACCGACGCGCAGGTCGCGGCGACGACGCCGGTGCGCATCGCCTCCGAACTGGGCCGCACGGAATTTGTCATGGTGTCGCTGGTCGAGGGTGCCGACGGGTTGCTCGCGTACCCGACGGGCAAAGGCTCGGGTGCCATCACCTCCTTCGCGCAGGCCGACGGCTTTTTGCGCATCGAAGCGCTGGCCGATCATCTGCCAGCCGGGGCACATGCGGATGTGACGCTATTCTCGGCGCATCTGCGCGTGCCCGACCTCACCATCATCGGCAGCCATTGCACGGGGCTCGACCTTGTCGTGGCGCCGCTCGCGCGGGTGGGCCTTTTGGCGCGCATCATCGCGGTCGGCAGTCTCGGCGGACTGGCGGCGGCGCGGCGCGGCGAATGCGATCTCGCGCCGATCCATCTGTTCGACGAGAAGACCGAGACCTACAATACGCCGTTTCTGAGCGAGGGTCTCGAACTGGTCGAGGGCTGGCGGCGGATGCAGGGCATTGTGCATCGGCGCGACGATGCGCGATTTGCCGGCTGCGATGCGCGCGAGGCGGTGGCGCGCGCGCTGTCTGACAATGACGCGCTGATGGTCAACCGCAATCCCGGCGCGGGCACGCGCATCCTGCTCGACCGGCTGCTCGGCGGCGCAAAGCCCGAGGGCTATTGGAACCAGCCGAAGTCGCACAATGCGGTCGCCGCCGCCGTCGCGCAGGGCCGGGCCGATTGGGGCATGACGATTGCCCCGGTGGCGGAGGCCTATGGGCTCGCCTTCCTGCCGTTCGCGCAGGAGCATTACGATTGGGCGCTGGTGAGCGCGCGCAAGAACAAGCCTGCGGTGCAGGCGCTTCTGGCCTCGCTGCACTCGGATGAGTCGCGTGCTGCGCTGGTGCGCGCGGGGTTTACGCCGGCTTGACGCTTGCCTCTCCCGCGTCATTGCGAGGAGCGAGGCGACGAAGCAATCCATCTAAAAGGGCGCCATTCGAAGATGGATTGCCGCGTCGCTTCGCTCCTCGCAATGACGAGGGAAGCGGGCTTCAGTCATCGAGCTTCGCAAGCTCCTCCGCGGCACCCAGATCTTCCGGCGTGTTCGCGTTGAAGAATGGATCGAGCGGTTCCATCGGCCAGTCGACGGTCGCCAGCTTGTAGCGCGCGGTCCAGCGGTCGATCTTGCGGCAATCTTCCACCACCAGCGCCTGGCGCAGCTCGTCGCGCAGGTCGACGCTCCACAGGCCGATCACCGGATGCGTCTGGCCGCCGGAGCGCGCCACGCACAGGTCGGCCTCGTCCTCGTGTCGCGCGCGGTGAAAGCGGGCCACCAGATCGCGCGGCAGGAACGGGCAATCGGCGGCGGCGCTGACGACCCATGTCACATGCGGCCTGTGCTGCGCGGCCCAGTCGAGCGCGGCGAGCACGCCTGCCAGAGGACCCGCAAATCCCTCGACCGTATCGGCCACGACCGGCAAGCTGAACGCATCGAACCGCGCCGCATCGCCATTGGCGTTGAGGATCAGGCCGTCGCATTGCGGGCCGATGCGGTCGATGACGCGCGCGAGCAATGTGCGCCCGGCGATCGCGCGCATCGGCTTGTCGCCGCCGCCCATGCGGCGTGCCAGTCCGCCAGCCAGAAGGACGCCGAGCGTTTCAGTCATCGTCAGCTCCCTTGCGGCGCGCGCGCTGGCTCTCGTCTGCGACAAAGGCCAGATCCTGATCGAAGATGATCCGCTCTTCCCCTGCCAGCGCGATGAAGCGCTTGCCCTTGGCGCGCCCCACCAGCGTCAGGCCGACCTGTCGCGCAAGCTCTACGCCCCAGGCGGTGAAGCCCGAGCGCGACACGAGAATCGGAATGCCCATGCGCACGGTCTTGATGACCATTTCAGACGTCAGGCGACCGGTCGTGTAGAAGATCTTGTCGGCCGGATCGATGGCCTCGCGGTACATCCAGCCCGCGATCTTGTCGACGGCATTGTGGCGCCCGACATCTTCCATGTAGCAGACCGGTTCACCCCTGACGCACAGCACACAGCCGTGAATGGCGCCTGCCGTCAGATAGAGCGAGGGCGTCGTATTGATCGCATGCGTCATCTGGTAGAGCCACGACGTGCGCAGTTCCGCCTGGGGCAGAGCCACACCTTCCAGCGCTTCCATCAGGTCGCCGAAGGCCGTGCCCTGCGCACAGCCCGAGGTCAGAGTCTTCTTCTTCAGCTTCTGCTCGAAATTCGTGCCGCGTTCCGTGCGCACGACGACCACCTGCAGATCCTCGTCATACTCGACCTCGGTGACGACATCGTCAGGCTTCAGCATGTTCTGGTTGAGCAGGTAGCCGAGCGCCAGATATTCGGGGTGGTCGTTGATCGTCATCATCGTGACGATCTCCTGCGCGTTGAGATAGAGCGTCAGCGCGCGCTCCACCGGCACGCGGATCTCGACGCGCGCGCCCGTGTGATCGACGCCGGTGACGGCTTCCGTCAGGCGGGGATCGTCGGGGTTGGGCAGCAGCAGCGCGCGCGTCATGCTCGTCACTCGATCACGATGCGCGGCGCGGTGCGCGCGCTCGTGCCCTGCGTCACGGATGCCCAGACCTGCGCCGCCATGCGCTTGTAGATCTGCGCATGTGGACTGTCGGGTTCGGTTGCGACAATCGGTCGGCCTTCGTCCGAGGTGGCGCGGATGTTCATGTCGAGCGGCACTTCGCCCAGGAAGGGGACGCCGAGACGCTCCGCTTCGAGCCGCGCGCCGCCGTGGCCGAAGATCGGCGAGATATGCTGGCAGTTCGGGCAGCAGAAGGACGACATGTTCTCGATAATGCCCAGAATCGGCACATTCACCTTCTGGAACATGGTGACGCCGCGGCGCGCATCGAGAAGCGCCAGATCCTGCGGCGTCGAGACGATGACGGCGCCAGAGGTGGGTGTCTGCTGCGCCATGGTGAGCTGCGCATCGCCGGTGCCCGGCGGCATGTCGACGATGAGTGCGTCGAGCTCACCCCAGGCGACTTCGCGCAGCATTTGCGTGATGGCGGAAATGACCATCGGGCCGCGCCAGATCATCGCCTGTTCCTCGTCGACGAGGAAGCCGATCGACATGACCTTCACGCCAAACCGCTCCATCGGCTCCAGCATGCGCGGGCCCACGAGCTTGGGCTTGCCGCGCAGGCCAAAGAGTTTGGGCTGCGAGGGGCCGTAGATGTCGGCGTCGAGCATGCCGACCTTGAGGCCCTGCGCCGCCAGCGCCAGCGCCAGATTGCAGGCGGTGGTGGATTTGCCGACACCGCCCTTGCCGGACGCCACCGCAATGATGTGCTTCACGCCGGGCAGGCTGGCTGGTTTTGATGTCGCGCGCGGCACTGTTGCGCCGGGTGCGGGCGCCGCGCGTGTCGGCGCCTTGTCGGCGGTGAGGCCGACCAGCACGGTTTTTGCGCCCGGCAGCTTGCGCAGCAGGGCTTCGGCGGCGGCACGCACCGGCTCCATGGCGCTGGCCTCGGGCGCCTCGATGGTGATGGCGCAGATGATCTTGCCGTCATTGATCATCACGCCGGTGATGCGGCCGGATGCGCCCAGCGGCGTGCCGTCAGGCAGTTTCACGGCGTCGAGCGCCTTCAGAATGTCGGCTTCCTGCAGGGACAATTCATTACTCCTGTTGCGCTCAATTCTTGACGGGGTCGCCGTCGGTCTCGCGGGCGCGCAGATAATCTTCCGTTGTCATGATCGGCGGACGCTGGGGCGCCGCATGCGGATCGAAGCTTTCGTTCATCACCGCCTCGACGCGGCAATTGTCGCACATGCGCACCACGTCGATGCGCTTGGCATTGGCACCGGAGAACATCCAGTGCTTGTCGGAAAGCTTGCCGACAATGCGCTCGATGGTGCTCTTCGTGCCGACGGGCGTGTTGCAGGAAATGCAATGATAGGGTTCTTCTTCCTTCATCACGTGCGCGGGCGTGGCCCAGGCATCGAAATCGAGACG
>CAIWVR010000116.1 GCA_903916165.1 uncultured Hyphomicrobiales bacterium
ATCGCCGACCATGTCGCCGCATTGCGACGACGAGATCAAATATCAGGTCGTCGAGCGCGTCGTGAAGCGCTTCCAGGACATGCAGGCGAAAGGCGAGCCGGTATCTGGCCAGAAGATCCGCGACCTCGTCACGGTGAACGGCGTGCGCGTCACGGCCGAAGACGGCACCTGGGGCCTGGTGCGCGCCTCGTCCAACAAGCCGGAACTCGTCGTTGTGGTCGAGAGCCCGGTGTCGGAAGCGCGGATGCGCGAGATGTTCAAGGCGGTCGATGGCGTGATGCGCGAGAACCCGGAAGTCGGTGCCTATAACCAGACGATCTGATCTCGTTGCGTCCGACATCAAACAAGCCGCGGGCGCGCAAGCCCCGCGGCTTGCCTTGTGGTGCAGATCGTGTCGCCTGAAGATAACGCGATAACAAGCCAGGTTCGCCTGTCGCCAGGAAGGGTTGTTCATGCCGCTGATCGCAAGCCGCGCCGACGCAAAGGTCATTTCCATTCTGTGCGTCACGCGCGACACGTGGGAGGCGCACCGCGCCACCCTGCCGGGCCTTGCCGCCGCTTTCGCACAAGCGTCGGGCTTTGAGCCGAGGGCAGGGCGCCATTGCCTGCTGCCGGACGAGACGGGCGGTCTCGGCTGTATCCTGCTCGGCCTCGATCCCGCTGACACCTTTCTGCCGGGCAAGCTCGCCACCCTGCTGCCTGCGGGGATCTACGAACTGGTCGGGCTTGACGCCGACGTCGCCGAACCTGCCGCATTGTCTTGGCTTCTCAGTGCCTATCGCTTCACGCGCTACAAGAAACCCGCAGCGGATGCGCCCCAACTTGTCTGCCCGCCGGGCGTGGACGGTGCCCGCGTCCAGCGAATGGCCGATGGCATCTGCCTGGCGCGCGATCTCATCAACACGCCCGCCAATGATATGAGCCCGGTGGCGCTGGACGCCGCCGTGCATGGGCTGGCTGCGCGCCATGGCGTGCGCGCGACAAGCATCATCGGACATGACTTGCTGGCGCGCGGCTTCCCGCTCATCCACGCCGTCGGGCGTGCCGCTGCGGAAGAGCCGCGTCTGGTCGAATTTTCCTTTGGCCCAGAAGATGCGCCGAAGGTGACGCTGGTCGGCAAGGGCGTCTGCTTCGACACCGGCGGGCTCGACATCAAGCCCTCGAGCGCCATGCTGCTCATGAAGAAGGACATGGGTGGCGCCGCCGTCGCGCTGGCGCTCGCGCATATGATCATGGATGCGGGCCTTCGCGTCCGCCTGCGCGTGCTCGTGCCCATTGTTGAAAATGCCATTGCCGCGGATGCTTTCCGCCCCGGCGACATCTATCCGAGCCGGAAGGGACTGACTGTCGAGATCGGCAATACCGATGCGGAAGGCCGGCTCATCCTGGCCGACGCCCTGGCGCTTGCCGCTGAGGAGAAGCCCGACCTGCTGATCGACTTCGCCACGCTCACCGGCGCGGCGCGCGTCGCGCTCGGACCCGACCTGCCACCCTTCTATACGGGCGACGACGCCTTTGCGGCCGATGTCCAGGCGACGGGCCTGCGCGTGCACGATCCCGTCTGGCGCCTGCCTTTGTGGGACGCCTATGACTCCCTGCTCGACAGCAAGACGGCGGACCTCAACAATGTCTCAAACGGGCCTTTTGCGGGCTCGATCACGGCGGCTTTGTTCTTGCGCCGTTTTGTCGAGGGGGCACAGATATGGGCGCATTTCGATGTCTATGGCTGGAATCCCTCCACCAAACCCGGCCGTCCCGAGGGCGGCGAGGCGCAGGCCGCGCGGTTGCTGTATGATTGTCTTGAGCGCCGCTACCCGGCGGCTTGATTGGCCTTGCAAGACAGGCACAATAGCGCGTCTGAAGTGGAGCTGGCATGACCATCGCGCTGAAGCCGTCGCAGGGGCTGGACCTGCTGCACGACATCACGCTCGCCATGGTGCGCGAGACAAAGCCTGACGGGCTGGCGGATTTTACGCACCGGCAGCTCGCCATTCTTCTCACCGTCTATCTGGAGCGGCCGCCGCACACGGTGCGCGGTCTCGCCCACAAGCTCGGCGTCACCAAGCCGGTCATCACGCGCGCGCTTGATTCCATGGGCAAGCAGGCGATCATTGCGCGTCGCCGTGACGAGGCCGACAAGCGCAATGTCATCATCCAGCGCACCGTGAAGGGCGCGCTTTATGTCGAGAAGCTCGGCGATATGGTGATCCGCAAGGCGGCCGATATCGGCCCGGGGGACGATCTTTGACCGCGCCCTTCGATCCGCGCCGCACGCCTGCGCGCAGCGATCTCGCCGCCGCTCATCTGCAGGGCGTGATCGATGCGCCCCATTATGCGCAAGGGCGCCCCATGCGCGTCGTTGACGAGGCGATTGCGCTGCGGGCGCGGCCCGCGGGCGATTGCGGCCTCGACACGCAAGTGCTGCATGGCGAGACGGTCGTCGTCTATGACAGGGATGAAGGCTGGGCGTGGGGACAGGCGCTGGCCGATGGCTATGTCGGCTATATGTCGGCGGATGCGCTGGTGGACGCGGGGGCGGCACCGTCGCATAAGGTCTCTGTGCCACGGACCTTTCTTTACCCTGCCGACACTATGAAAATGCCGGTGCTGGGCGCGCTGCCGCTCGGCGCCCTGGTCGAGGCGCGTGCGGTGCGCGGCGATTTCACGCAGCTCGCCAGCGGATTGTTCGTCTTCTCGGCCCATCTCGCGGATGTTGGCGCGCGCCAGCCTGATTTCGTCAGCGTCGCGGAATGGTTTCAAGGCGCGCCCTATCTGTGGGGCGGCAAGACGTGGCTCGGCCTCGATTGCTCGGGCCTCGTGCAGATCGCCCTGCAGGCTGCCGGCGTGCCCGCGCCCCGCGACACCGACATGCAGCAGGCCGAACTCGGCACGGCGCTCGCCGCCGGGGCGGTTCTGCAGCGCGGCGATCTTGTGTTCTGGAAGGGCCATGTCGGCGTGATGCGGGACGCGGAGCATCTGCTGCACGCCAGCGGCCATCACATGCAGGTTGTCTCTGAACCTTTCGCGCAGGCGCGCGCGCGGATTGCCGCGAAGGCCCATGGCGAGGTAACCGCGATCCGGCGGCTAGAGATCTGACACGTCGACGCGCGTGATCACGACCGGCGTGCTGGACGGCCGCACCGCGCCGATCTCGATCGCCTGCGCCAGATGTCCGGCGGCGCGCGCGGCGGCCTCGGGGTCGGCCGCATGCACATAGGCCAGCGGCTCGCCGCGCATCACCTGCTGCCCGACGTTCACCATGGCCGTCAGCCCGACGGAGGGATCGATGGCATCTTGCGCGCGTCGGCGCCCGCCACCGAGTTCGACGACGATCAGGCCGATGTCGCGCGTCGCCATGCGCGTGACGAAGCCTGCGCTCCGGGCGGGAACAGGAACAGTCACCGGCGCGCGCGGCAGGTGGGTGGAGGGGCGCTGGAGCAGGTTGGCGGGGCCACCAAGCTCGACCACCATCCGCGCGAAATGCTCTGCGGCGGCACCGCTCGTGATCGCGTCGTCGATCTGTGCGCGGCCCTCCGCCCGATTCGCGACAAGGCCGCCCACCAGCAACATTTCCGCGCCGAGCGCGACCACGATTTCCTGCACGCGCGGCTCGCGCTTCGTGCCGTTGAGATGCGAGATGGCGTGCAGGGTTTCCACGGCATTGCCAGCCGCACTCGCGAGGGGCTGGTCCATGTCGGTGATCAGGGCATGGGTCGGCAGGCCGGCATGCTGGGCGACATGGACGATGGAATCGGCGAGGCGGCGCGCCTCGCTCAGTGTCGGCATGAAGGCACCCGAGCCGGTCTTGACGTCGAGGACGAGACCATTCAGTCCGGCGGCCAGTTTCTTCGACAGGATCGATGCGGTGATGAGCGGGATTGATTCCACCGTCGCTGTCACGTCGCGGATGGAATAAAGACGCCGGTCGGCGGGCGCGAGTTGCGCCGTCTGGCCGATGATCGCGCAGCCGGCGTGCCGCACCGCGCGCGCGAGCTGCCCGGCGTCGGGCGTCGTGCAATAGCCCGGGATCGCCTCAAGCTTGTCCAGCGTGCCGCCGGTGTGGCCGAGGCCACGTCCCGAAATCATCGGCACATAGCCGCCGCAGGCCGCGACGGCCGGGGCCAGGATCAGGCTGATATTGTCGCCGATGCCGCCGGTCGAATGCTTGTCGAGCACCGGTCCGCCCAGAAACTCGCCGCTCCAGTCGAGCACCTGGCCGGAACAGGTCATGGCGCGTGTCAGCGCGGCGCATTCGGCGTTCGTCATGCCGCGCAGGAACACTGCCATGGCGAAGGCTGCGGCCTGGCCTTCCGTGACGCGCCCGTCCGTGAGCCCGCCGATGAAAGCCTCGATCTCGTGCGCCTCGAGCGTCAGCCCATCGCGTTTCTTGCGGATGATCTCTTGCGGCAGGAACATCGGGCGCCCTTACAATGCGGCGAGCAGCGGATCGAGCAGGCTCGAGGCGCCGAAACGGAAATGCGCGGGCGAGACGAAGCCGCTCCCCAGAATTTCATCCGCCAGCGCCAGATATTCGCGCGCCTGGGCCAGTGTCCGCAAGCCCCCGGAGGCCTTGAAGCCGACATTGGCTCCAGCCTCACGAATGACGCCCAGCATGATGCGCGCGGCCCCGGGTGTCGCGGAGACCGCCGTTTTGCCGGTGGATGTCTTGATGAAATCCGCGCCTTCGTCGATGGCCAGACGGCTCGCGCGCGCGATCATTCTGGCGTCTGGCAATTCACCGCTCTCAATGATGACTTTCAGCTGCGCGGCGGGCGACAGGGCGCGGGCAACACCCCGGACCATGTTGCGCGCCATGTCGTCACGACCCGCGACCAGCGCGCGCCACGGCAGGACGAGGTCGATCTCGTCGGCGCCATCGGCCAGCGCGGCTTGCGTCTGTGCGCAGGCGGCGGCGACATCCTCGCCACCATGCGGAAAATTCACCACGGTCGCGAGCTTGATCGACGACGGGCCGAGCGCCGCGCGGGCCTGGGCGACGAAGGCGGGCCAGACGCACAAGGCCGCGACGGGCATGGGCAGCGCCA
>CAIWVR010000117.1 GCA_903916165.1 uncultured Hyphomicrobiales bacterium
CAACGGTGAATGTCACTTTCCTGCCGAAGCAAGAGCAGCGTCTATAGCCTCAGCAACAGCTTCCACTGTTGCCATGCCGTCCAACTCGACCAGTTTGCCCTGATCCTTGTAGTAAGGGAGCAGCGGGGCGGTTTGTTCATTATAGGCGGCAAGCCGGGTCACGAAGACCTCTGGATTGTCATCCGAACGACCTTCGGCGGCGAACCGCTTGCCGATACGTTCAATCAGAGCTGCGTCGTCAACCTTGAGTCTAATGACCAGGTCAATAGCCGCGCCCCGCGCCGAAAGCATTTTGTCGAGCTCTTGGGCCTGCGCAATGGTGCGCGGGAAACCATCAAAGATCGCGCCGCCAGCGGCCTCAGTCTCTGGCAGACGCTCTTCGATCAGAGCAATCACAATATCGTCGGACACCAGCAGGCCACCATCCATGATGGCCGCAACTCGCAGACCAAGCTCAGAGCCAGAGGTCCGAGCCGCACGGAGCATGTCGCCCGTCGACAGTTGCACCATGCCGCGCCCTGTTACGAGGCGCTTGGCTTGAGTTCCCTTACCTGCGGCCGGAGGCCCGAATAGAATGAGGTTCATTTCGAGCGTCCCCCGCGCAGCTTCGACTTCTTGATCAAACCTTCATACTGGTGAGACAGCAAGTGGGATTGAATCTGAGCGACGGTATCCATGGTCACTGTGACCACAATCAAGATCGATGTGCCGCCGAGGTAGAAGGGTGCGTTGTAGAAGCCTATTAGGGCCTCAGGCATAAGGCACACGAGCGTGATATAGCCCGCGCCGATCACCGTCAGACGGGTCAGCACATAGTCCAGATATTCCGCCGTACGCTTGCCTGGCCGGATGCCGGGCAGGAAGCCGCCATATTTGCGAAGGTTCTCGGCCGTATCGTCGGGATTGAACACGATCGAGGTGTAGAAGAATGAGAAGAAGATAATCAGGCCCGCATAGAAGACCATGAACAGCGGCTGACCATGCTGAAGCTGACCCACCATCCCAGGAACCCACTGCGCCCACGCGGGCAGATCCGCAGTCGCCAAGAAGCCCATGGCCGTCGCGGGAAGTAGAAGCAGACTCGACGCAAAGATCGGCGGGATGACACCAGCCGTATTGATCTTCAGCGGCATGAAGGAGGTTTCACCGCCATAGACGCGGTTGCCCTGCTGACGCTTGGGATACTGAACCAGCAACCGGCGCTGCGAGCGCTCGATGAAGACGATAGCCACAACCACGACCACAGCCAGCGCGCTGATCATGAACATGGCAAAGCCGGACAAGGCACCCTGCTGGGTCAAGGTCAGCATCTGCCAGATGCCGCGCGGCAGAACCGCAACGATACCGGCAAAGATGATCAAGGACACACCATTGCCAACGCCGCGACTGGTGATCTGCTCGCCCAACCACATCAGGAAAAGAGTTCCGCCGGTTAGGGTCACAATGGTGGAAACGATGAAGAACATGCCCGGATTGTCGACCAGGCCAGGGCTATTTTGCAGACCGAAGGCGATGCTGGCCGACTGGAACAGGGCCAAGATGACCGTCAAGTAACGGGTATATTGGTTGAGTTGCTTACGACCCGCCTCCCCGCCTTCCTTGCGCAGCTTCTCCCACGGGGGATAGACCGTGCCCATCAGCTGGACGATGATCGAGGCCGAAATATAGGGCATCACGTTCAGGGCAAAGACGGCCATGCGCTGCACAGCGCCGCCCGAGAACATGTTGAACATGCCCAAGATCCCCTTGGCCTGACCATCAAAGGCGCGAGAGAACGCAGCCGGATCGATGCCAGGAATGGGGATATAGGTGCCTAGGCGGTACACCACCAAAGCAATGAGGGTGAACCAGATACGCTTATGAAGCTCCGTGGCCTTTGCGAAAGACCCGAAGTTCATGTTGGCAGCGAGTTGTTCTGCGGCCGAAGCCATAAGCACCCCCTAGGGCGATTTCAGAAAACGTGGCGAGAACCCGATGTCATCAAGGACGAAACCGGCTTCG
>CAIWVR010000118.1 GCA_903916165.1 uncultured Hyphomicrobiales bacterium
AGATATGTCCACGATCCTGAAAAGCCGCCTCTCGTGCGAGAAGCGGCTTCATGACAGGGTCAGACGACCGGGCAGAAGCCGCCATCCACATTGATCGCGGTTCCGGTGACATAGCTGCCCGCATCGGACGCCAGGAACAGGATCATATTGGCAAATTCCTCGGCAAGGCCGACGCGCTTCATCGGGATACGTTGACCCATTTCGGCAATGTAGTCTTCGTAGCTGCGGCCTTTGTTCTCCGCTGCATGATCGCGCACCCATTGGTCGGTCTGAATGAGCCCGACGATCACCGCATTGACGAGAATGTTGTGCACGGCACCATCATTGGCCATTACTTTCGTCAAAGACATGCCAGCGGCCCGAGTGACCGAGGAAGGCGCGCTGCCCGTACGCGGCCATTTCGCGCCACTGCTCAGGGTGTTGATGATGCGACCCCACTTACGTTCCTTCATCCCCGGCCATGCCGCACGTGACAGGCGGATTGCAGAAAACAGCTTCAGCTCGAAATCATTGGACCAACGCTCGTCCGTAATCGTCTCGAAGGGCGAAGCATTATGCGAGCCGGCATTGTTAAGAAGAACGTCCACCTTGCCCAGTTCCTGCTCGGCAGTCCCGAACGCGCGCGCGCAATCCTCGGCATTGGTGACATCAGCCGAGATGACAATGACTTTGCCCTTTCCTTCTTTGACCAGAGCGACTCGCGCTTCCTCCAGCACGTCGGGCCGCCGAGCCACAATCGCGACATCCGCGCCCGCCCGCATGAAATTCGTCGCCGCGGCGAGGCCGATACCCTTGCTGCCGCCCGCGATCAAGGCGCAACGCCCATCCATTCGCATTTCAACCATGACATTCTCCTTGTTTTCTGGTTTGCGTCTCGGGAACAGACAACGCCTCGAATCCCGCAGCCCGCCATGCGTCACCTTGCTCGGGCCCCTTCAGAAATTCGATCAAGGCCATAGCAGCGGTCACCCTTGTGCAAGTTGCCGGAATGGCAGAACCATAAACGATGTAATTCTGCACGGTGATGGGCAGCATGCCCGCCAAGCGGACCCCGGGTATGTGTTGAGCCTCGCTGACCAGAAACAGGCCCAGATCAGCACCGCCGGAAGAGACCAGCTCGCCACCACCGTGAATGGCACCCTTGTTGATGAGTCTGCCAGCCAGTTCGTCCGCGAGACCGAGCCGTGCAAAGACACTGGCCAGATGACGGCCGGTCGGTGTGCGCGGATCAGCGAGGACAATGGTGCGTGCAGCGCGAAGCACCCTGCAAAATGCGGCTTCATCTGAGAGGTCGGGCACCGCAGTGCCGTCCGGAACGACCATGCAAATTCCCACGCGCGCAAGCGCGCCACGACCTTCCTCGCGCAAGGCGACCCGGTCCCCAAGGGCCACTAAAAGTGGCTCGGGCAAAAAGATGATGTCTGGATGATTGCCGGCGATCACCAGGTCCTGGATCTCGCTGACAATGCGCACAAGCACGTCCACAGATTGCCCGGTCTTTTGCTCGAAAGCCGGAAGCAGAAGATCAAAGACGCGCTGCGGGGCGCCGCCCGTAAAGACGCGAATCGCGTTTGTGTGCATTTCACTCATCCCTGCGAAATGAACTTAACGTTCAGATAGGCCTGCAAACCTTCTACGCCCCCCTCGCTGCCATGCCCGGATTCCTTCACACCGCCAAAGGGCGTCTCTGGAGTCGAGATGGTGACGGAATTCACGCCAACCATGCCGGACTGCAAAGCATTTCCAATCGCCGTTGCAGTCGCGCCGGATGAGGTGAAGGCGTAGGCTGCAAGGCCAAACTCGAGCGAATTGGCGCGCTCGACGACTTCGTCAAAGGTCTTGAAGCGCACAATGGGTGCCATCGGTCCGAAAGGCTCCTGCGTCATCACCTTCGAATCGTCGGGAATGTCGGTAAGGATTGTCGGTTCGTAAAAAAATCCTTCGTTGCCGCGACGTCGCCCGCCAGTCACGATCTTGCCGCCACGATCAACAGCATCAGCAACAAACACATCCATCGCATCGAGCCTGCGCGGATTGGCGAGCGGCCCCATGGTCGTGTCAGCGTCGAGACCGTTG
>CAIWVR010000119.1 GCA_903916165.1 uncultured Hyphomicrobiales bacterium
AAGGTCAAACGGGCGGGACGCAAACCCTCTCCCAGAGGGAGAGGGTGGCCGCAAAGCGGCCGGGTGAGGGGTTAGCGTCTCACCGTCGGCGTGCGTAACCCCTCATCCGTCATGCTCCGCATGACACCTTCTCCCCCTGGGAGAAGGAGAGAAACAGGACACGCATGATCTTCGTCGCCCCTGCCTGGCTCTGGGCCGCCTTCACCGTCACCGCCGCCGCGGCGCAGACGGCGCGTAATGTCATGCAGCACGACCTGATCGCCAAGATCGGCATGGCGGGGGCCACCCATGTGCGCTTCATATTCGCCCTGCCCTTCGCCGTGCTGTTCCTCCTCGTCGAATGGCTGGTCATCGGCATCGAGGTGCCGTCCCCCTCGCAGAAAACCGTGCTCTGGGCCTGCGTCGGCGCCGCCGCGCAGACGCTCGCCACTGCCCTGATGCTGGCGGCCATGCGCGATCGCTCCTTCGTGGTGTCCATTGCCTTCACCAAGACCGAGCCGATCATCATCGCGATCTTTGGCATCGCCTTCCTGCATGAGACGCCCAGCGCCGGCGTCGCACTGGCGATCCTCATCGCGACGGCGGGCGTCATGCTGATGTCCTGGCCGCGCGCGACGCCTGACGTGCAAAAAAGCCTGCGGGACTGGACCCCGGCGCTGATGGGCCTTGGCGCAGGTGCCTGTTTCGCGCTGTCGGGCACCGGCTATCGCGGTGCCATCCTGTCGCTGGAGACGCCCTCCTTCGTGCTCGCCGCGACCACGACGCTGGCACTCGGTCTCGCGATCCAGACCTGCACCATCGTCGCCTGGCTCGCCATCGCCGATCGCAAGACGCTGATCGCGATCCTGGGCCATTGGCGACCCTCGCTGCTGGCGGGCTTCATGGGCGCGCTGGCGTCGCACTTCTGGTTTCTGGGCTTTGCCATCACGACGGCCGCCAAGGTGCGCACGCTCGCCCTGGTGGAGGTGCTCTTCGCGCAGGTCGTGTCAGGCCGCATCAAGCAGCAGACGTCGCTGCGCGAATATGCCGGCATGGCGATGATCGTCGCCGGCATCGTGCTGCTGCTGAATTTTTAAGACGGCTCGCGCAATTCGCGCGGCAGCGGGAAGAACATGGTCTCGTCGGCGACGCTCACCGTCTCGACCTCGACGTCATGGCGGGCCTTGAAGGCGTCGATGATCTCGTCGATCAGCACGTCGGGTGCCGAGGCGCCGGCCGTGAGCCCGAGGCGCGTCACGCCCGCAAGGTCGTCCCACGGAATGTCGGCCGCGCGCAGGATGAGGCGCGAGATGCGGCAGCCCTCGCTTTGCGCCACTTCGCGCAGGCGCTGCGAATTGGAGGAATTGGGCGACCCCACGACCAGCATGGCCTCGACCTTCGACGCGACGGCCTTGACCGCCTCCTGCCGATTGGTGGTGGCGTAACAGATGTCTTCCTTGTGGGGGCCGTGGATGGCTGGAAACTTCGCCTGCAGCGCCGCGACCATCTCCTGCGTATCGTCGACCGACAGGGTCGTCTGGGTCACGAAGGCGAGCGGCTGGTCTGCGGCAAAGGCGAGCGCGCCCACGTCGCTCAGCGTTTCGACAAGCTGCACGGCACCGTCCGGCAATTGCCCCATCGTGCCGATGACTTCGGGATGTCCGGCATGGCCGATCAGCAACACGTGACGTCCCCGCTTGCGATGGATCTCGGCCTCGCGGTGGACCTTGGTCACCAGCGGACATGTCGCGTCGATGGCGAGCAGGTTGCGCGCACGCGCCGCGTCGGGGATGGCTTTCGGCACGCCATGCGCGGAGAAGATGACAGGCGCCTTTGTGTCGGGGACCTCGTCGAGCTCCTCGACAAAGATCGCGCCCTTCTGCTTCAGGCTGTCGACGACATATTTATTATGCACGATCTCGTGGCGCACATAGACCGGCGCACCATGCAGGGCCAGCGCACGCTCGACCACATCGATGGCGCGCACGACGCCGGCGCAGAAGCCACGGGGGGCGCAGAGGAAGATCTTCAGTTTGGCAGCCATGGGGCTTTTCTGCTGGAGGCGCGGGAGCGCGTCAAGGGCGGGGTGCCTCGTCAGTGCGAGAAGCCGGAGGCGACGTGGCACTCCATCTTCGGGTCCGCCAAGAGATGTCAGCCGGTCGCCACCATCACAAGATGACGAGGCGAAAGGTCTCAATTCAATGAGACGAACTTCCCGCTGGCGCGCATCAACATGCGCGCCTATGACCGCATCCACGCCATCGCGCCCTGCGGCGCGGGCGGGGATGATCTCGTGCGTGAAACCTTTGGATCGGTCTTGCATTGTGACGGCGACACCTTGTCGAAACGGATCGAGGATCATCTGCGCCTCGGCGAGGATGTGGCGGACGTGCGCGCCAGAGAAAGAGCCTGATGAACGAGCAAGTCGAGGGTGAGGCGCGGATGCGTCCGCGCGCAGTCTTCACTGAAGGGTCGATCCTGAAGCATGTGCTGGTGATGACAGCGACAGGCTCGATCGGCCTTGTCGCGATTTTCTTCGTCGATCTCCTGTCGCTTCTCTACGTCTCGTGGCTGCATGATGAAAAGCTGACGGCGGGTGTCGGTTTTGCGACACAGATCCTGTTCTTCTTCATCTCGATCAACATCGGACTCTCCATCGCCATCGGCGCGCTGGTGGCCCGCGCGCTGGGCGCCGGAGACCGCGCGGGGGCGCAGAGGCTCGCAGCCTCGGGCCTCGTGCAGTCCTGCATCATCGCGGCGGCGACCTCGCTCCTTGCCATTCCCTTCCGCGGCGATCTCCTCGCCTTGCTGGGTGCACGCGGCGAGGCGCTGGCGGTCGCCGATCATTTCCTGTTGATCACCTTGCCTTCCAATGTCCTGCTTGCGGCCGGCATGGCGCTGTCGGGTGTGCTGCGTGCCGTCGGCGATGCGCGCCGCGCCATGTACACGACGCTGTTTGGCGCCGTCACCACCGCCATCGCCGATCCGATCCTGATCTTCGGCCTCGGGCTGGGCGTCAATGGTGCAGCTTACGCGACCATCCTGTCGCGGCTCACCATCGCGCTGGTCGGTGCCTGGGGCGCGATCCATGTGCATGGCCTCGTCGCGCGGCCGCAGCGACGCTGCATCATGCGCGACATCGCCCCCATCATGGCCATCGCCGGCCCGGCGATCCTCACCAATCTTGCGGCACCGGTCGCCAATTCCTATGCGCTGTCGGTCTTTGCGGGCTTTGGCGAGCCCATTGTCGCGGCGCTGACGATCATCGACCGCGTCACGCCCGTCGCCTTCGGCGTCTTGTTTGCTCTGTCGGGCTCGGTCGGGCCCATCATGAGCCAGAATTACGGGGCGCGGCTCATGCACCGCGTGCGGCTCACGCTCAGGGAATGCGTGACGATCGTGATCGTCTACACGCTGGTCGTCTGGGTGGTGCTGTGGCTGGCGACGCCCGGCATCGTCGCCATGTTCAACGCCAAGGGCGACACGGAGCGTCTCGTGACCTTCTTCTGCGCGTGGGGTCCGGCGATCTGGCTGTTTCTCGGCATGATCTTCGTGTCGAACGCGGCCTTCAACAATCTCGGCTTTCCGATTCTCTCGACCGTCTTCAACTGGGGCCGCGCCACTTTGGGCACCGCCCC
>CAIWVR010000120.1 GCA_903916165.1 uncultured Hyphomicrobiales bacterium
CGCGCAGTCGAACGATGACATTGCTCGTCCGTGTCTCGATCGCGCCCCAGGCGAGAAAGCGCAGCTCATGCGTCAGCCCACCGTCAGCGCCTGCGACCGGTGCCTCGACCGCGAAATGGCGCCGCAAGGTGCCAATGACCGGCGCGCTCAAGCGAGCCTCGCGGTGCGCCACGGCGCCACCAGTGCCGCGACGCCTGCAGGCAGGGTCGCGATACGCTCCTCGTGCAGAGCGTCGCCGCGTCGTTCGTACCAATGTGCAACCAGCAGACGCATCGCCATGCGCAGCGGCTCGGGCACGTCCTGCCCGCTGACCCCAAACCCTGCGGTGATGTCGATCTCGATCCCGTTGGCGATCCGCCCCGGTGCTGGCGGCGTGGCGTCCAGCACCAGCTGCGGGCCACGCTGGGCGTCGATGTGGAAGCCAGCGAGATCGAGAAGCGTCGGGGCGCCGGCGGCATCGAACACCCGCACGGCATCGAGCGACAGGATCGGCGACAGCGGCAACTTCAGGCGACGCTCGTGCGGCCAGCGGTCAAGCCGCAGCCGCCAGGCTTGCGCCACCAGCGCGCGGCGCGTCGCCTGCTCCACCGCAGAGCGCGCGGCGCGGATGAGCGCCAGCACGAGCGGGTCTTCGTCGCGCGCATCGAGCCGCAGCCACAGGCGCGTCTCGTCGAGGCCCAGCGGTTCAGCGGCCGGACCGGCCAAAAGAATCGGCGTCATTGGAACTCTCCGCAAGTTTGCTTTAGGAACAGCCACTCAGGAGGCCTGAATGGCGAGAATCTGGAGTCTGGGTGCAGCCCTGCTGCTCGGCTGCGCGACCGGCGCAAGCGCGCTGGTCGGCCCCGCACGCGAGGAGAGCGCACTGGCGGCGCATGTGCTGATGCTGCTGAAAAACGACGGCCACGGCGCATCCTTCTGCACCGCGAGCGTGATCGCGCCCGACGTGCTGCTGACCGCCGGCCATTGCGTTTCGGCACCGGAGAATTTGCGCGCCTGGTGGCCGGGCGGCGATCTCGACCAGCGCATTGTCGCAATCGCGGTGCATCCGCTGTTTCGCGCGGATGCAACGCAGAAGCGCGTCAAGAGCATCGACCTTGCGATGGTGCGTCTGGCACGGCCGCTGCCGCCGCCCTTCCGCCCCCTGCCGATTGCCTGGGACACGCAGGGCGGAGTCGGTGCGACGCTGCAGATTGCCGGCTATGGCCTGACCCGCGAGGGCGACGGACGCAGCGCCGGCAAACTGCACAGCGGCACGCTCATTGTGCGCGAGCCAATCTCGAAAATCCTCGTCTGGGCGAAGGACCCCGCCAGCAAGGGGCTCGGTGCCTGCACCGGCGATTCCGGCGGGCCGATGCTGACGGCTGCGGGCGATGCGCTGGTCGCGGTGACCGTGTGGTCGCAAGGCACCGGCAAGCGGCAGTGCGGCGAGCTGACCCAGGCTGCGCGCCTCGCCCCGCAGCGCGCCTTCATCGAGGACACGCTGCGAGGCTGGGGCATGCGCTGATCAGGAAACGCCGAATTTCAGCAGCTTGATCGCGTCGAAATCCTGGATCCCGCCGCCGACGCGCTTGGTCGTGTAGAACAGCACATAGGGCTTGGTGGAATAGGGATCACGCAGCACACGAATGCCGACACGGTCGACGATCAGATAGCAGCGATTGAAATCGGCGCAGGCGATGGAAAACGAATCCGCCGCGACATCGGGCATGTCCTCGGCTTCCACCACCGGATAGTTCATCAGTGTCGCCGGGGCACCGAGCGAGGCCGGCGGTGCCCAGAGATATTCGCCCGACGTCGACTTGAACTTGCGGATCAGCGCCTGCGTCTTGCGGTTCATCAGGAAGCGGGCATTCTGCCGATAACCGGAGCGCAGCGCATAGACGAGATCGACCAGAATGTCGGATGGATTGCTCGCCGCAAAGCCACCCGCGACACCCGTCGGCAGATAGGCCGTCTTGCCCCAGCCCCAGGCCGCCAAAGTGCTTTTGGGATAGGCCAGCAGGCCCGTCGGCTTGGCGACACCATTGCCGTTGATGAAGGCGGCACCCTCCTGCTCGGCGAAGACGACATCGACTTCCTCGGCGATCCATTGCTCGATGTCGACGACCGCATCGTCAAGCAGCGTCTGCGTGGCGGCGGGCATGGCGTAGAGCTCCATGGCCGGGAAGGACAGGTCTGCAATCTGCTGCGACGCGGTCTGCGGTCGCGCATCCGCCTCACCGACCCAGCCTGCGGCGGGACCAACGGGACAGAAGGCTTTCTTGAATGTCGCCGTCGAAATTTCGCGCACGCTGGCGAGGCCACGGATCGGCGAAATATTGGCCATGCGCCGCAGGATCTCGCGCTCGGCGGGCACCGGCACGAGATAGCCGCCGTCGGGACCCGAGCCCGCCGACAGCGCTTTTTCCTCGATACCGCGCAGGCCGCTCGCCTCGCCGCTGCGCATATAGGCGCGGAAAGCCGCCTTGTGCTCGCGCGACATCGGCTCCTCACGAGCCTCGCCCGACAGCGGCGGGCGGGCTTTTTCAACGATCATGCGATCCATCCGCTTGCGGGTGTCGTCGAGCGCCGCGTCAATACGCGTCAGCTTTTCCTCGGTCACGACATCGCTCGACAGGCGCCGCTCGATCTGGCTCAGGCGCTCGTCATTGGTTTCGCGGAACGCGCCGAACATGCGGTGCATCTCGTCGATGACCGCGTCGGAGCTGGCGGATTTCGTTTCAATCTGCGTCATGCAATGTCCTTCTCTCAATGAATATGGATTTCAGGGGCGCGCTTCACGGCCGTGATGCGCGCCTGCGGCAGCATGGGAAAGGTCACGATGGAAATTTCCCACAGGTCGAGTTCGAGCAGGCGGCGCACGCCCCCGCCTGCCGTCTTGCGCGCGGTTTTCACGCGAAAACCGATGGACAGGCCATCGACCGCGCCCTCGCGCAACAGCGCCAGCGCCTCCCGCGCGCGCGCCACCGCGAGATTGAGGCGGCCCTTCACTTTCAGGCCGCGCCAGTCCTCCGCGATGGAGAGCCACGTGCCGATGGGCGCCGCGGGATCGTGCTGCCAGAGCATCCGCACCTGACCTATGCCGCGTTGCGCCAGCGACTGCGCAAAGGCGCCCGGCGCGACCTGGTCGCCGCCGAGATCGACGATCCCGAAGACGCTGGCATAGCCCTCGAACATTCCATCGGCCCCCAGCGACAGCGCCGATTTCGCATCACGCTGGTCGAGCGCGCGGGCGCTGACAATCTTGCGCTCCAGCATCACGCACGCTCCACGCGCACGAGGCGCCGCTCGAGAACTTTCAGAAAGCGCCGGAACACCCGCGTCGGATCGGGGCGGCGCTGCTTTCGCGTGAACAGGTTCATTTGCTGTCTCCAAAGCGGCGGTTGAAGCGGGAGAGTTCGCGCACGAAGTCGTCGAACCGGCGGTTGGCGGCCGCGCATTCGCGCAGCGCAAAGACGAGCAGCGAAGACGCGCCCGTGGCCCAGAGAAACAGAGCCAGATGCGCAAGATCGCCCCGCGCAATGATGCTTTGCGTGATGTCGGACATGAAAAACCCTCCGTCATTGCGAGGAGCGAAGCGACGCGGCAATCCATCTTCGGATGGCGGCCATGGAAAGATGGATTGCCGCGTCGCCTTCGGCTCCTCGCAATGACGAGGCTAATGTGACGCAGAGCGCGGCCCATAACCGACCGCCTCGCGCTTCTCGTCCTCTGTCAGAAACGTCGCCGCACCGATGCGCGCCCATTCGGCGCTGCGCTCGGTGGCCAGGGCATCGAGGCCGTCGATATGCGGCCGCAGCTCGAAATCCCCATAGGCGTGACGCGCCCAGCCTGCCAGCGAGGCCTGCAAACGTGTGACAAATGGCAAGATTGTCTGGCGCCAGAAGGCGCGATTGGCCTCCTGATAATTGGCGTAAGTATTGTCGCCCGGCAGGCCCAGCACCAGCGGCGGCACACCAAGTGCCAGCGCGATCTCGCGCGCGGCAGCCGCCTTCGCTTCGATGAAATCCATATCCTTGGGCGTCAGCGACAGCGCCTTCCAGTCGAGCCCGCCTTCCAGCAGCAGC
>CAIWVR010000121.1 GCA_903916165.1 uncultured Hyphomicrobiales bacterium
CTGATGGCATCCGGACTGGTGGACGAACAGCCCCACCCGGTCGACGGCCGCGCCAAGCTGCTGGCGCTGACCCAGCGCGGCATAGATGACCTGGCCGCGCATCTGACGGAATGCCATTCCGGGCGGGACGGCGCAATTCAGGCCTGAAGTTCCCGTAACGTTCTTGTCAAACTCCGAAACATCGGCCAAGCTCTGGTCTGCCGTTGCGGGAGCGGGAGAGAATGGATGGCGGTGCGGGTCGCGACAGTCGCCTTCGAGGGCATTGAGGCGCGCCCTGTCGATGTCCAGGTGCAGATTTCCAATGGCAATGTCGCCTTCTCGGTGGTCGGCCTTGGTGACAAGGCGGTGGGCGAATCGCGCGAGCGGGTGAGGGCGGCGCTGATCGCCTCGGGGCTGGCCATGCCGGCGCGCCGCGTCACCGTCAATCTCGCGCCCGCCGACATGCCCAAGGAAGGCAGCCATTACGACCTGCCCATTGCGCTCGCCATCATGGCCGCCATAGGCGCCCTCCCCAGCGATGCGCTCGAGGGATATACGGTCCTGGGCGAACTGGCCCTCGACGGTTCGATCACGGCGGTCGCCGGCTGCCTGCCTGCGGCGGTCGCTGCCAATGCGCGCGGCCATGGCCTGATCTGTCCGGCCGCCTGCGGCGCGGAGGCGGCCTGGGCCTCGTCCGAGATCGACATTATCGCGCCCCGCTCGCTGATCCAGCTGGCCAACCATTTCAAGGGCACGCAGGTGCTGTCGCGGCCTGCGCCCGCCGTGCGCGCGACGGGTCCCGCGCAACCCGACCTGCGCGACATCAAGGGTCAGGAAAGCGCCAAGCGTGCGCTCGAAATCGCGGCGGCGGGCGGCCACCACCTGCTGATGAACGGCCCGCCCGGTTCGGGCAAATCCATGCTGGCCGCGCGCCTGCCCTCGATCCTGCCGCCATTGTCGCCACCCGAACTGCTCGAAGTCTCGATGATCATGTCGGTCGCCGGTGCGCTGGCGGGCGGCGAGTTGACGGATCGGCGGCCCTATCGCGCGCCGCATCATTCAGCCTCGATGGCGGCGCTGGTGGGCGGCGGCATTCATGCCCGGCCTGGCGAAGCCTCACTGGCCCATCATGGCGTGCTGTTTCTCGACGAACTGCCGGAATTTTCCATGCAGACGCTGGACGGCCTGCGCCAGCCGATCGAGACCGGCGAGGTGGCGATTTCGCGCGCCAATCACCGCGCGGTCTATCCGGCCCGCTTCCAGCTCGTGGCGGCGATGAACCCGTGCCGCTGCGGCCATGCGACCGATCCCGGCTATGCCTGCAAGCGCCAGCCCAACGACCGCTGCATGGCGCAATATCAGGCGAAACTCTCCGGCCCGCTGCTCGACCGGTTCGACCTTGCCATTGAGGTGCCCGCCGTCTCGGCCAGCGACCTGCTGCTGCCGCCCGCCGCGGAAGGATCGGCCGAAGTGGCGGCCCGCGTCGCCCGCGCCCGCGCCATCCAGCGCCAGCGTTTTGCGGGCCTCGGCCTGACCCGGATCGCCACCAACAGCGCAGCGCCTGCACCGGTCGTCGAGATCATCGCCGTGCCCGATGCTGCGGGACAAAAGCTGATCCGCGACGCCGCCGAGCGCATGCGGCTCACCGCACGCGGCTTCCATCGCGTGCTGAAACTCGCGCGCACGCTGGCCGATCTTGACGAATCACAGGAAGTTCTCAGGATACATGTCGCTGAGGCCCTGTCCTACCGCCTGAATGGGCCGGGCGCTGCGCAAGCGGCCTGACGAACATTCCACCAGCTGGCTCCGCGCGAGACGCAAGATTGTCATAAAAACGTCCGGCAAATGTGATGTCACATGGTGCCATATCAGGGCGAAGCTCAGGGCGGATTTGGGACAGATGATGGCGTTCACGACTTTTCAGGCCGGCGGCTTCGTCAATGCGCTCGGTTCAGGTCTCGCCCAGACCATCCGCAAACTGCCCACGGCGGCTGCCAAGCACCGCGCGGTGCGCGACCACGGTGAACTCAACCCCGTGCTTGGCCGCGTCGGCGCGCTGGAAGTGCGGCTCGCAATCACCAAGAAAGACATCCGCCGCGCACAGAAGCTGCGCTTCAAGGTGTTCTTCCTGGAGGGCGGCGCCATTGCCGACGCGCGCTCGGGCCTGGCGCGGCGCGACATCTGCCCGTTCGACCGCATCTGCGACCACATGCTGGTGATCGACCATGCCGCCAAAACACGCTTCGGCCGCCTGAAGCCGAAAATCGTCGGCACCTACCGCCTGCTGCGCAAGGACGTCGCCGACCGCCATGGCGGATTCTACAGCGCGCAGGAATTCGACATCGCGCCGCTGCTGGCCACCCATGCAGGCGCCAATTTTCTGGAGCTCGGCCGCTCCTGCGTGCTGCCTGAATATCGCTCGAAGCGCACCATCGAGCTGCTGTGGCGCGGCATTGCTGTCTATCTGCGCCATTACAAGATCGATGCGATGATCGGCTGCGCCTCGTTCGAGGGTGCCAATCCGCTGAAACATGCGCTGCCATTGAGCTTCCTGCACCATCACGCGAAGGCGACCGGCGCATGGGCCGCACGCGCCCTGCCCGGACGCCATGTCGCGATGGACATGATCGATGCCGACAAGATCGAACTGCGCCGCGCGCTCGACGCCCTGCCGACGCTGGTGCGCGGCTACCTGCGCGTCGGCGCCAAATTCGGCGACGGCGCCGTGGTGGATCGCCAGTTTGGCACGGTCGACGTGCTGGTGATCATGCCAGTCGCGCAGATCGACGCCAAATTTCTGGAGCATTTTTCGCCCGCTGCAAAAGCAGCGTGACTGCGCGCGCCCTTCTCCCGGCGGGAGAAGGTGTCATGCGAAGCATGACGGATGAGGGGCTGCGGCGTCAGCCGGTAGAGCCTTCA
>CAIWVR010000122.1 GCA_903916165.1 uncultured Hyphomicrobiales bacterium
CCATGCCGTCATCAACGACATGTTCTACGGCGGCTCCATCCAGTCCATCATCTCCAACAATATCCGCCTGCAGCTCCCGATGTGGTTCAACGAAGGGCTTGCCGAATACGAGGCGCTCAAGTGGGACACGAATTCGGACATGTTCATGCGCGACGCCGCCATCCACACCTATCTTCCTCCCATCGAATATCTCGGCGGCTACTTCGCGTACCGCGGGGGACAGTCGGTGTGGTACTACATTGCCAACAAATACGGCGAGCCGAAAATATCCGAGATCCTCAACCGCATCAAGGGCTCCAGGAGCGTCGACGCGGGATTCAAGGCCACCATCGGGCTGAGCGTGTCGGAACTCAACGAACGCTGGCAGAAGGAAAACAAGGTCCTCTACTGGCCCGATATCGCCAAGCGGGAAGACCCGTCCGATTATGCGACGCGGCTCACCAACCACACGAAGGACGGGAATTTTTACAACACGAGCCCGGCCATCTCGCCGCAGGGCGACAAGATCGCGTTCATCTCCGACCGGAGCGATTACTTCGACGTCTTCCTCATGTCTACGATCGACAACAAGATCACGAAGATCGTGGACGGCCAGCGCACGAAAAATTTCGAGGAGCTGCATCTGCTCACGCCCGGCATCGGCTGGTCGCCCGACGGCAGGAAGATCGCCCTTGCCGCCAAGAGCGGCGAGCGCGACGCCATCTTCATCGTCGATGTCGCTTCGAAGGACATCGAGAAGATCGAGATCCCGCTGGAAGGCGTGTTCTCCGTGCACTGGTCGCCCGTGGGCGACAAGCTCGCGTTCGTCGGCAACAAGAGCGATCAGTCGGACATCTATACCTACTCGCTCTCGACGCATGAACTGAAGGCCATCACGAACGACGTGTTCAGCGATGCGGATCCGATTTGGACCGCCGACGGCAAGACGCTCTATTTCGTTTCCGACCGCCGCGATTACGTCGCGCACCCGTGCCATCCTGGTCAATTCGCCCAATAATCCAAGCGGCCGAATCCACCAAGATGAAGACCTGATCGCGCTCGAATCACTAGCGGTTGAACACGATCTGATCGTGATCTCGGATGAAGTCTACGAACACATGGTCTATGACGGGCAACCGCACCGCTCGGCTTGTCAACATCCCGCCTTGGCTGCGCGCAGCTTCATCATTTCATCGTTTGGCAAGACCTACCACGTCACCGGCTGGAAGGTTGCCTACTGCGCAGCGCCGGCCGGGTTGATGTCAGAGTTCAGGAAGATTCACCAGTTCGATACGTTCACCGTGAACACCCCGGTTCAGCACGGCTTGGCCGCCTACATGGCAGACCCCGCGCCGTATCTCAACCTGAGCGGCTTTTATCAGCGCAAACGCGACCTGTTCCGCGAAGGCCTGGCCAGCACGCGATTTGGCCTGCGGCCCAGCGAAGGGACGTATTTTCAGCTGGTTGACTACGGCAACCTGGCGATTCCCGAGCGCACCCTGCCCGAGGGCGAATTTGCGCAGTGGTTAACGCGAGAAATCGGGGTCGCTGCGATCCCGATGTCCGCGTTTTACGATCAACCCCGCGAGCAGGGGGTCATCCGATTCTGTTTCGCTAAAAAGGACGAGACGCTCAAACTCGCGCTGGAGCGTCTCGCACGACTCTAGATGGCAGCTCTGAGTTCAGAGCTCTGATCTCAGAGCCCCGAACTCAGGTCGCATCGTTCAGTACAGCTCTTCGTAAAGCGGGAGCGTCAGGAACTCTTCGAACGCGTCCTGCGTGCTCATGTGCTCGAAGATCTGCGCGGCACGAGCGTAAGACGGGCTATTCCCAGCAACCGCATGCACCTTCGCGAGTTCTTCCGGCACAAGCGCGCGCACCATATCCGCCGTGACCTTCCGACCATCCTCAAGCACGCCTTTAGGTGAGCGGATCCACTGCCAAACCTGTGAGCGTGAGATCTCTGCGGTCGCTGCATCTTCCATCAGGTTATGAATCGGCACGGCGCCAGACCCATCAAGCCACGCGCCGAGGTAATGAATACCCACGTTCACGTTCGTACGAAGGCCCGCCTCCGTGATCGGCGCCTCGGGCTGGAAGTTGAGTAGGTCAGCGGCCGCCACCTGAATATCGTCGCGCTGGCGATCGATCTGGTTTTTACGATCACCGAGCACGCTCACAAACGCTTCCATCGCGATCGGCACAAGCCCCGGGTGGGCCACCCAACCACCGTCGTAGCCATCGGTTGCATCACGGTTTTTGTCCGCACGAACTCCGGCCATCGCGACGTCGTTTTTCTCAGGATCATTCTTGATCGGAATCAGCGCACTCATGCCGCCAATCGCTGGGGCATGACGGTGATGGCAGGTCTTCAGCAACAGCAAGGCATACGAGCGCATAAACGGCGCTGTCATGGTGACCTTGGCGCGATCAGCCAAGCAAAAGTCGCGGTCGACCTTGAACTTCTTGATACACGAGAAGATGTAATCCCAGCGGCCGGCATTCAGCCCTGCTGAGTGCTCGCGCAACTCATACAGAATCTCGTCCATTTCAAAGGCCGCAACGATCGTCTCGATCAGTACGGTGGCCTTAACGCTGCCCTGAGGAACACCGACCGCGTTCTGCGCGGCGACAAACACATCATTCCAGAGACGCGCCTCGATATGGCTCTCAAGCTTGGGCAGATAGAAGTAAGGCCCAAATCCACGAGCCAGCAGCTCTTTAGCGTTGTGGAACATGTACAGCGCAAAGTCGAACAAGCCGCCCGAGACCCGCTGACCATCCACGGTCACATGCTTTTCGTCGAGGTGCCAGCCCCGCGGACGTACGACGAGCGTCGCGACTTTTTCGTTCAGGTGATACGACTTGCCGTTTTGCTCAAGCGAGATCGTGCGCCGAATCGCATCGATCAGGTTGATTTGACCTTCGATCTGATTCGACCATTTTGGCGAATTCGCATCCTCGAAGTCGGTCATGTAGCTGTCCGCACCCGAGTTCAGCGCATTGATCACCATCTTGCGATCGGTGGGCCCTGTGATCTCGACGCGACGGCACTCGAGCGCAGCCGGGATCGGCGCAATCTTCCAGTCACCGGCCCGAATCGCTGCGGTTTCTGCCAGAAAGTTTGGATGCTCACCGGCGTCAAGGCGCTTCGCCCGCTCAACCCGGGCCGCGAGCAATTCACGCCGCCGCGGCTCGAACTGCCGATGGAGGCTGGCCACTAAAGCCAACGCTTCAGGGGTCAGAATCTTGAGAAATTCCGGCTTGATTTCACCGGTAATGACCATTCC
>CAIWVR010000123.1 GCA_903916165.1 uncultured Hyphomicrobiales bacterium
CCGGTCGACACGATCGCCCGCTTCGGTGCCGACCTGCCGCGTCCGCGCGCGGTGATCGTGGGCGAGCCGACGCTGATGCAGGTCGTCGATGCGCACAAGGCGGTGGCGACCTATCGCACCAGCATCACGGGACGCGAGGCGCATTCGTCCAAGCCGGCGCTGGGCGCCAACGCCGTGCAGGCGGCGTGCGAACTCGTCACCGAGCTTTACCGCATCGGTGCCGAGCTTGCGCAGGAGAGCGGCGACAACGACCGTTTCGATCCGCCGGTCTCGACCGTCCATGTCGGCACGATCCAGGGTGGCACGGCGCGCAATATTCTGGCGCGCGACTGTAGCTTCCATTGGGAGTTCCGCGCGCTGCCGGGCGTGCCGCTCGACGCGGCGCGCCAGCGGCTGGACGCCTATGCGCACGACATCCTGCTGCCGCGCTTGCATGCGCATGCGCCCGAGGCGGATGTTGTGACGATCACGGAAGTCGAAGTGCCGGGCCTTGCGCCCGAGCCCGGATCGGAGGCCGAAAAGATCGCGCTGCGGCTGACGAAATCCAACCGCACGCAGGCGGTCGCCTTCGCCACGGAGGGCGGGCGCTTTCAGGCCGGTGGCGTCGCCACCGTCGTGTGCGGGCCCGGCTCCATCGACCAGGCGCATCAGCCCGATGAATTCATCAGCGAAGCGCAGATCGAGGCCGGGATCGCCTTCATGCGTGACCTCGGCCTGTCGATGTGCTGAGCGGAGCGCTGGAGAATCCTCCTGAGATCCAACACGCAGCTGGTGACGGCATAGGCTTGCATCGCGCAGGGTCGGCCATGACGTTGGGTCATTCCATGCCCCCGGTCGATCCGGACAAGGTCTAAAACAACTCCTTCAGATCGCGCCGCCCGTCGACCACCCGGACGATTTCCACCTCCTCAACAGGGCCGACCGGATGATCCGGATCGAGCCTGTAGAGGATCAGGTAAGGGCGCTCCACCAGCATCCGGACGCCGGGCGCAATGTCGTGACGGCTGACGCCAAGGCGCGGCTGATCCCGCAGGAGATTGGCCAAAAGCTCGATCCGATCGAAGTATCGTTCCGCCGCCGCCGAATGCTCGATGCCGATCAGCTCGTAGATGTCCAGCAGGTCGAGGCGGGCCTGCCGGGTCCAGCTCAGTCTATTCGGCATCCAGGGCGACCTTCTTCGCCCTGGAGAGACGGTCCCGCGCCTCGATGCGCAAGGCCGCCATGTCCAGTTCGCCAGCCGAGCCACTGGCGACGCCCTCCTGCCAGAGCTGGCGCAAGCGCCGGATATCGTCTTGCTGGAGTTCGCGCTTGAGCTGCCAGTCCCGCAATGCCTCGCGAACCACTTCGCTGGTGGTGGCATATTCGCCGGCGTCCACGGCGGCGCGCAGGGCCGCCAGCTGTTCCGTGGTCAGGGCGATGCTGACTTTTTCGACGTTGGCCATAATGCTGAGCTTTCGTTGGTAGCAAATCTTACTACTTTATGCTCACTGGCACAAACTCATCCTTTGACAGTCCTCCTCAGGCGTCCCGTTACGGCATGTCGCCCAAGGACGAGGAATCCCCCCCGCTTTTTCTTGCCGCCGTTGCATAGCCGAACATCACCGGTCCTTACCCTTCCGGAAACAGCAAAGGCTCGTAGTTCATCGCACCATGTAAAATGTGCAGGACCTCGATTTCCGCAGCTCTCACGCGGTAGAAAATCAGATAGGAGCCATAGACCCGTCGGCGAATGCC
Source organism: uncultured Hyphomicrobiales bacterium (assembly GCA_903916165.1). GTDB lineage: Bacteria > Pseudomonadota > Alphaproteobacteria > Rhizobiales > Beijerinckiaceae > Terripilifer. The sequence continues at coordinate 1,735 of CAIWVR010000123.1, forward strand.
GAGATGCTCATAGCGTGGCACCAGGGGGAACCCCTCGGGAAGATCGGCCAGTCGCTCGCACCGGTCGCGGAGTTCCTTCAGGAGGGATAGCGCGCGGGCTGGATTGTCTTGGGCGATATGGTCGGCAATCTGTTCCAGATCTGCTTCCGCTTCGGCGGCTATTGTGACGATCATCAGCCCTTGGCTTCCGACAGGGCCCGGAAC
>CAIWVR010000124.1 GCA_903916165.1 uncultured Hyphomicrobiales bacterium
ACCTGGCCATCGTGATCGGCGGCATGTCTGCAGAAATGACCCTGAAGACGGTGAAACTGGCCTCTGCGCATTACCTCGACACTCTTCCCACCGAAGGCAGCGAGGATGGACAGGCGTTCCGCGACCTCGCAATGGAAGAGGAAATCCACAAGCTCACGCAGCAACTCGGCGTCGGCGCGCAATTTGGCGGCAAATATTTTTGCCATGACGTCCGGGTCATCCGCCTGCCGCGCCACGGCGCGTCGCTGCCGATCGGACTGGGCGTCTCCTGTTCAGCTGACCGTCAAGCTGTCGGCAAGATCACGCGCGATGGCGTCTATCTTGAAGAGCTCGAGCGCAATCCGGCAAAATATTTGCCCGACGTCGATGCCTCCAAACTCGGCGGCGATGTGGTGAAGATCGACCTCAATCAACCCATGAGCGCCATTCTGGCGACGCTGTCACAGCATCCGATCAAGACGCGCCTGTCGCTCACGGGCACGATTATTGTGGCGCGCGATCTGGCCCATGCAAAGCTGCGCGAACGGCTCGAAGCCGGGCAGGGCCTGCCCGATTATTTCAAGAACCATCCCGTCTATTACGCAGGCCCGGCAAAGACGCCCGAAGGCTTTGCCTCAGGCTCGTTTGGCCCGACGACAGCGGGGCGCATGGATTCGTTCGTGGAGCAGTTCCAGGCGGCCGGCGGCTCGATGGTGATGCTTGCCAAGGGCAATCGCTCGAAGGAAGTGCGCGAAGCCTGCGGCAAACATGGCGGCTTCTATCTCGGCTCGATCGGCGGACCCGCCGCGCGCCTGGCGCAGGATTGCATCCGGCATGTCGAGGTTCTCGAATATCCCGAGCTCGGCATGGAGGCGATCTGGAAGATCGAGGTCGAGGATTTTCCGGCCTTTATCGTCATTGACGACAAGGGCAATGACTTCTTCAAGGAGCTGAATCTCGGCTAAACGTTTCAGCCGAACAGGAGCGGAAGAAACACCGGCACCAGAACCGGCATCAGCATGGCGTTCAGCCCCCTGCCGATGCCGACGAATGTGCCCGCCATCATGGCCCATCCACGTTTTTAGCCGCGCAGCGCGGCGCCGGTTTTCTTCGTCACTTCGGCGACGATCTTTGACATGACAGTCTCGATCTCCGAATCCGTCAATGTCTTGTCGCGCGGTTGTAGAATCACGCTGATGGCGACCGACTTCTTGCCGTCTGGAATGCCGGTTCCCTGATAGACGTCGAAGACGCTTGCGCCCGTGACGAGCTGCCGGTCGGCGGCCTGCGCCGCTTTCAGAATGTCGCCGGCCTGCACCTTGGCATCGACGATGAAGGCGAAGTCACGCTCGAGCGGCATCAGATCGGCCAGTTCGAGTTTCGGCTTGACCTTCGTGGGCTTCGCCTTGGGCGCAGGGATCGCATCGAGGATGATTTCGAAGCCGCAGAGCGGTCCTGACACGTCGAGCACTGCCAGAACGCGCGGGTGGAACTCGCCGAACCAGCCGATGACGCCCTTGGGCCCAAACTGCAGCGTGCCGGAACGGCCCGGATGCAGGAAGGACGGGCCGCCGGCCACGATCTGCAGGCCAGAGGTCTGCACGCCCAGTGAGACGAGCAGCGCCATCACGTCGGCCTTGGCGTCGAAGACGTCGACGCTGCGTGCTGCAGCCGACCAATGGCGGCCCGCGCCGGTGCCGCGCGCGGTGCCGCGCCGGACGCTGGCTGCGTTCATCCTCTGGTCGGTCTCGCCATCGCCCCTGAAAATCTGTCCCACTTCGAACAGCGCGACATCGCCGAGGCCACGCGCGGCATTGCGCTGCGTGGCGGCGAGGAGGCCCGGAAGGAGGCTCGGGCGCATGTCCGAGAGATCGGCAGCGATCGGATTGGCGAGCGCCAGCTCCGGGGCGCCGCCGCCAAACAGGCAGGCGCGCTCATGCGAAATGAACGACCAGGTGACAGCCTCGACCAGACCCTGCGCGGCGAGCGCGCGGCGCGCGGTGCGCGTGCGCTTCTGCAGCAGCGTCAGGATGGGCGCAGGAATGGCCGCGCTGTCGCGCTGGAGAGGCGTCGAGACAATGCTGTCGAGACCGGCGATGCGCACGATCTCTTCAACAATATCGGCCTTGTCCTCGATGTCGGCCCGCCAGCTTGGCACCTCGACGAAGACGCGCTCGGCATGGGTGGCCTGACGCAGGACAGTAAAGCCGAGTTTTTCGAGAATGCCCGCCATATGGGAGGGATCGAGAGTGAGGCCAGCGAGACGGTTGACCTCGCTCCACGGAAAATCGACATTGTGCGAGGGTGTTTCGGTCGAACCGGCGACAGTGAGGTCCGAGGCTTCCCCGCCGCAGATGTCGAGCACGAGATGGGTGGCGAGTTCCGCGCCCGGGATGCAGAAGGCCGGATCAACGCCGCGCTCGAAACGGTAGCGCGCATCGGTCACAATGCCGAGGGTGCGGCCCGCGCGGGCGATGGTGAGCGGGTCCCACAGCGCGGATTCGATCAGCACGTCGGTGGTCGTCTCGTCACAGCCCGACGCCTCGCCGCCCATAATGCCGGCAATGGATTCGACGCCATTGTCGTCTGCGATGACGATCATCGAGGCGTCGAGCCTGTAGGTCTTGCCGTCCAGAGCGACGATCTCGTCGCCCTCCTTCGCACGCCGCACGACGAGGGGGCCCGCGACCTTTTTCGCAGCGAACACGTGCAACGGACGGCCGCGGTCGAAGGTCAGATAATTGGTGATATCGACAAGCGCGTTGATGGGCCGCAGGCCGATCGAGGTCAGCCGCTTCTGCATCCAGGCGGGCGACGGGCCATTCTTGACGCCGCGCACGAGGCGCAGGGCGAAGGCGGGTGCCAGATGCGCGTCGTCCTGCGCAAGGTCGAGTTTCACGGCCACCGGGCAGGGGAACGCGCCAGCGGTGGGCTGGATCGCATGGTCTTTCAGCCTGCCGAGACCCGCCGCCGCGAGATCGCGCGCAATGCCGTGCACGCCGGTGGCGTCGGCGCGGTTGGGGGTGAGATTGATCTCGATGACCGGATCGCCGAGACCCGCGAAATCGACATAGCGCTGCCCGGCCGTGGCGGCTTCGGGCAGTTCGATGATGCCATCGTGATCTTCCGACAGATCGAGCTCGGCCGCCGAGCACAGCATGCCGAGCGATTCGACCCCGCGGATCACGCCCTTGGCGATGGTGAACTTCTTGGCCGGAATATAGACGCCGGGGGCCGCGAAGACGGTTTTCAGGCCCGTGCGCGCGTTTGGCGCGCCGCAGACGACCTGCACCGGCGCATCGGCACCAATGTCCACCATGCAGACGCGCAGGCGGTCTGCGTCAGGGTGCTGCTTCGCTTCGAGCACATGCCCGACCACGAAATCCTTCAGCGCATCGGCCGGATCGATGACGTGCTCGACCTCGAGGCCGATGCGGGTCAACGTCTCGACGATGTCGTCGAGCGCGGCGTCGGTGTCGAGGTGGTCCTTGAGCCAGGAGAGGGTGAATTTCATGTCTCTCTCCTTACGAGCTCAGGCCGCCGGCAAGCGACGGCAGATCGAGCGGACGGAATCCATAGTGGGACAGCCAGCGCACGTCCGCTTCGAAGAAGGGGCGCAGGTCGGGCATGCCATATTTCAGCATGGCGATGCGGTCGATCCCCATGCCCCAGGCAAAGCCCTGGTACTCGTCCGGGTCGATGCCGCAATTGCGCAGCACATTGGGGTGCACCATGCCGCAGCCCAGGATCTCCAGCCAGTCGTCGCCCTCGCCGAAGCGGATTTCGCCGCCCGAGCGGCGGCACTGGATATCGACTTCCATCGACGGTTCGGTGAACGGGAAAAAGGAGGGACGGAAGCGCATCTTGACATTGGGCACTTCAAAGAAGGCCTTGCAGAATTCTTCCAGAATCCATTTCAGATTGCCGAGATTGGCGGTCTTGTCGATGACGAGACCCTCGACCTGGTGAAACATCGGCGTGTGCGTCTGGTCGGAATCGCAGCGATAGGTGCGGCCCGGGCAGATCACGCGGATCGGCGGCTTGACGTTGAGCATGGTGCGCACCTGCACCGGGCTGGTGTGCGTGCGCAGAAGCTTGCGCGTACCATCCGCCTTCGGCTGGAAGAAGAACGTGTCGTGCATTTCACGCGCCGGATGGCCTTCCGGGAAATTCAGCTTGGTGAAATTGGTGTCGTCGTCCTCGATGTCCGGACCCTCCGCAATGGAGAAGCCCATGTCGGCGAAGATCGCGGTCAGTTCATCCATCACCTGGCTGATCGGGTGGATGCGGCCGGTCTCAACGGGCGCCTCGCGCACCGGCAGCGTCACATCGACCGTCTCGGAGGCCAGGCGTGCCTCAAGCGCGGCTTCTTTCAGAATGTCGCGGCGGGCGTTCAGCGCGGCTGACACATTGTCCTTCAGCGCGTTGATGACAGCGCCCTGCGTCCTGCGCTCGTCGGGCGACATCTTGCCCAGCGTGGCGAGCAGGGCCGAGATCGACCCCTTCTTGCCAAGGACGCCAAGCCGCACGGCTTCGAGCGCCGCTTCGTCGCTGGCCGCCGCAATGGCGCCGAGCGTTTCTGTTTCGAGAGCCGTCAGATCCGACATGCCGGGTTCCGTCGCAGGTGATGAGGTGACTGCGCGGCTTTTGCCATGCAGGGGGGCGCTTGTCGAGGTTGCGGGCCACAACGCAAAAAGCCCGGCGCGAGGCCGGGCTTTTCATGGAAGCTGGATGCTTCAGGCCGTGGCGGGCAGGGCGGCCTTGGCCTGGTCGACAATGGCCTTGAAGGCCACCGGCTCGTGGATGGCGAGTTCGGAGAGAACCTTGCGGTCCACCGTGATGCCAGCGCGCGCGAGGCCGTCGATGAAGCGGCTGTAGGTCAGGCCCATCTCACGCACGGCAGCGTTGAGGCGCTGGATCCAGAGCGAACGAATGGTGCGCTTCTTGTTCTTGCGGTCGCGGTAGGCGTATTGCATCGACTTGTCGACGGCAGCCTTCGCGGCGCGGATGGTGTTCTTGCGACGGCCGTAAAAGCCCTTCGCGGCGTCGAGTGTTTTCTTGTGCTTGGCGTGCGAGGTTACGCCGCGTTTGACACGTGCCATGACTGATCTCCTGGAAAATAAGCGTGATAGGAAAGGGCGGAGAAGTCTCAGCCGTTGGGCAGGAAGTACTTCTTGATGTTGTCACCATCCGTCTTGAACAGGACGTTGGTGCCGCGCAGGTTCCGGATCTGCTTGTTCGTCCGCTTGATCATGCCGTGGCGCTTGCCGCGCTGGGCGTAAAGCACTTTGCCAGTGCCAGTGATCTTGAAGCGCTTCTTGGCGCCAGACTTTGTTTTCAACTTGGGCATTTGGCTCTCCATGGGGCGGTTGCCCGCCCATCAGTTCAGGCAAAGGGGACGAAACCCCTTCGTTCGCATCACAATGAGCGAAAAGAACCGCCACGGCAGCCCTATCAGCCGGGCGGTTCAGAGGGCGGCTTATAGAGGCCTGCCCATGTCTTGGCAAGTCGCCGCGCCCTAGCGCGGCGCCAAAATCATGATCATCTGGCGGCCTTCCATGGACGGCTCCAGTTCGACCTTGGCGATTGTCTGGATCTCGCCCTTGACGCGTTCGAGCAGGCGGTAGCCGATGTCCTGATGGGCCATTTCGCGGCCGCGGAAGCGCAGGGTCACCTTGACCTTGTCGCCTTCGTCGAAGAAGCGGCGCATCGCCTTCATCTTCACATCATAATCGTGGTCGTCGATGCCGGGACGGAGCTTGATCTCCTTGACCTCGACGATCTTCTGCTTCTTGCGCGCCTCGGCCGCTTTCTTCTGTTCAAGGAAGCGGAACTTGCCGTAGTCGAGGATCTTGCAGACCGGCGGATTGGCGTTCGGAACGATTTCGACGAGATCGAGACCGGCCTCTTCAGCCATCTGGAGAGCCTCCGCGTGCTCGACGACACCACGGTTCTGACCGTCTTGATCGATCAACTGCACCTCGCGAACCCGAATGTCGCGGTTGATGCGTTGCCCGTCTTTCTGCGGAGTGGGCGGGGCTTTCATGGGACGACGAATGGCAAACTCTCCTGATGTCGATAATCGGACCCGGCAGGCATAAGCCTCATCTGCCCCAAAGCGCAAGCGCAGGGACCGGACCCAGACGGAAGATCGTGGCGATGGGCTCCGAAGTCAACTCGTGCATTGGGGCTGCCGCCGCCGTTACCGCGATTTCGGGGGTGCCTGGGCTGCATGTTCGAGCAGGCGACCATAGATTTCGAGCGTCTGGCTGCACATTTTTTCCAGGCCGAACGCCTCCTCGACATGTCCGCGGGCGCGCTCGGCCAGGGCGTCGCGCGCTGCGGCCCCCATCGAGAGAATGGTCTCCAGCGTGTCGGCCAGCGCCTGTGGATCATTGGGCGCAATGGTCCATCCGGTGCGCTGGTCAGGGGAAACCCGGGGCGGCGACAGCACGGTTTCCGGCACGGCACCCAGTTCGGTGACGACCACAGGCGTTCCCATTGCCTGCGCCTCGACGGCCGAGCGGCCGAAGGCTTCCGGCTCGGTGGAGGTCACCGCCAGGGCGGTGGCGGCTGCAAGGGCTGCGGGCATGTCCATCACATGGCCGACGCGCAGGACGATGTCCTTGAGCCCGGCCTTCTCGATCGCGGCATCGAGTTCGCGCATATAGGAGGTTCGGCCCTGGTCGTCGCCGGCGAGGATGAATTTCACGTCGGTCATCCCACGGGCGATCAGCAGCCGTGCCGCCTCGATCAGCACCTTCTGGCCCTTCCAGGCGGTCAATCGCGCGGCCAGCAGCACGACGCGTTCTTCCGGGGCGACGTTCCAGCTCTTGCGCATTTTCTGCACGCGCGCCCGGTCGACCGCGCCGCGTGCGAAATGCCGCAGGTCTGCGCCGCGGTAGATGATGGCCGTATGCGCGCGCGCAAAATCATAGGCGCTCGCGATAAGCCCCGCCGTATAGGCGGAATTGGCGATCACGACATCGCCCCGCGCCATCACGGAATTGTAGAGCAGCTTCAATTTGGCCCGTCCCGCATAGGCCCCGTGATAGGTGGTGACGAAGGGCGTCTGTGTTTTCCGGGCGGCGCCAAGCGCCACCCAGGCGGGGGCGCGCGAGCGGGCATGCAGGATGTCAACGCGCTCCCTGCGGATGATATCCGACAGGCGCCCGACGTTCAGCGCCATCTTGACCGGGTTCTTGGTGGCGGCCGGAAACGGAACCCACACGCCGCCCTTGGCCTGCAATTCGCTGACGAGGCGTCCGCCTTCGCAGGCGACCAGGGCGCGTGCACCGGCCTCGGCGAGAGCGGCGGCAATGTCGATCGTGGTGCGCTCGGCACCACCCGCATCCAGCCGCGGAATGATCTGGAGCACGGTCCGGCCGGCCAGAATGGTCCGCCCGCCTGTCTCGAAAGCACCCCTCGCAGTCTGTCGCATTGCGTGTCCTGCCGCTATATGTCCGCCAGCCGCGCGGCGCAGATCAGGCGCATCGACTTCACGCTACCCAAGAGCGAGATACAACCGCACATGGCCGATATGATTGTGGACGACGCAAATCACCCGTCTTTTCAGACCGTCGAAGGGTGCGAGATCGCTTTTCGGAAGCGTTCGGCCACGTCCACCCTGCCGCAGCGTCCGGGCATTGTCTGGCTCGGCGGCTTCAAGTCCGACATGCAGTCCACCAAGGCGCAAAGACTGGATGCTTTCGCGGCCAGCCAGGGGCGCAGCTGCCTGCGCTTCGATTATTCCGGGCATGGCGAATCCGGCGGGCGTTTCGAGGATGGCGTCATTTCGCGCTGGCTTGCCGAGAGCCTTGCCCTGATCCGCGCGCAGACGTCCGGCCCGCAAATCATCGTCGGCTCGTCGATGGGGGGCTGGATCGCGCTGCTGGCCGCGCGTGCAATGGGGGCCGAAAGCGCCCGCGAGCGGCTGGCCGGCCTTGTGCTGATCGCCCCTGCGGTCGATTTCACCGAAGCGCTGATGTGGGCGCACATGTCCGCCAAAGTGCGCCAGCAAATCGAGACCGAGGGCGTCTGGCTGCGCCACAGCGCCTATGCGCCCGACCCCTATCCGATCACGCGCGCGCTGATCGAGGATGGTCGCCGCAATCTCCTGCTGGGCGCGACGGTGGATGCGCATGTGCCTGTGCATATTCTTCAGGGCATGCAGGATGCCGACGTGCCGTGGTCGCATGCCATGACCCTGGTCGAACATCTTGCCGGGGATTGCGTGACCCTGTCCCTGATCAAGGATGGCGATCATCGCCTGTCACGTGAGGAAGATATTGCCGCCCTGATCGCAGCGGTCGACCGCATCGCCTGAACAGGCTGTCAGATCGCCTTGCGGCGCAG
>CAIWVR010000125.1 GCA_903916165.1 uncultured Hyphomicrobiales bacterium
AGCCGGATCGTCTTTGGCAAGGTCCCCTTCATCAGGCATGGTCGGGCGCAAGCCCGTTGTGTCAGGGTCCGGCAAGCCCAATGCGCGCCGCCATCGAGAGACCCCCTTGACCACCACGAGAATAACCAATGTGGTGCCCATCAGCAGGACGAAGTGCCGCCAGCCGAACCGCGCGATGGCGGTGGCCGACGTGCCTAGGCCCAGTTTTGCAATGGCCAGCAGCAGGCCCCAGGTGGACATGTGCAGATTCTTGCGATGCCGCCTAGTGCCCCGATTCAGCTAAATCGCGGGGTACAGATGTCTAAGCTTGATGCGGGCGTCATCAGTCGTGAACTGCCAGTCAGCGACGGCGTTATTTTTGTTGCGCGCCTCGACCCACGCGGCGACCTCGCGTACCAAGTTGGCTTTATCGGGAATACGCCTATCCAGGCATTGCGACGAGAGAACGGCAAGTTCGGATTCCGCCATGTCGAGCCAGCTTCCATGCTTTGGCGTGTAGTGCCATTCGAAGCGTTCGACGAGGCGACGCGCCTCTGCCGCAGGGAACGCTGCGTAGAGCGCGGCAGGTTTGTGTGTTGAAAGATTGTCCTGCACCAGAACGATCTTGCGGGCGTGAGGAAAATGCTTGTCGGAAATGTCCTTGAGCATGCCCGCGTAATCAATCGCCGCGCGGTGGTCGGTGACTTCCACGTGGCGCCATCCCTCGAGCGGCGCGAAGGCCATAAAGAGGTTCGCCACACCATTGCGCTCGTATTCATAATCGACGCGCCGCGCATGGCCCTTCGTCATCGGAATGGGAGCGCGCGTTTCCTTGATCAATTGCTTGCTTGTCTCGTCGAGGCAAACTAGCGGAAAGGCTGCGTCACGCGGACGTTTATAGACGGCCAGAATATCTTCCATTGCCGCCACGAACGCAGCGTTGGCCTTCGGTGCGATCACCCATTGTTGCTGGCGATGCGGTTTGAGAATGTTTTTTTAAGAACGCGACCGATCGTGCTGTCGCTCGCCGCCGGAACGATGCTCAGCTCAACGACTTTCTGTTCCAGTAAACGCAACGACCAGCGCGAATAACCGGCGGGCGGTTCGCTACAAGACAAGGCGATCAAACGTGCCTCGGTCTCGCCGTCAAAGATCGGCGGCACTGGCGGCAGAAGCCTTTTCTTGCGAGTCAAGACAGCCTCAAACCCTTCCTCAACAAGCTGCTTGCGGACGCGGTAAACCATAGACGCCGTGGTCGCCAGCGCCTCAATGATCCGGCTGTCGCTCCAGTCCTCGCCCGCCTCAGACGCGTCCGCCTTCAAAAGTATCCGCGCCTTTAGCAGACGCCCCGACGGGTGCTTGCCCTTGCGTAACATCGTCTCAAGCTGAGCCCGTTCCTCATCGCTCAGCCGCACAACGTACTTCTTTACCGCCACATCCGTCCGCGCCATGGTCGCCTCCCATGCGAATCGCAATCTGGAAAGCGAATCAATAATTCCTTTCAAATTAGTTGACGCGGACCACTAGGTCAACCGTGTGACCTCAGTTTGCAAGACTGGCAGAAGCTCGGCCTCGAACCACGGGTTTTTCTTCAGCCACCCCGTGTTCCGCCAGGAGGGATGGGGCAGCGGGATCACGCGCGGGCTGGTTTGCTCATAATCGCGCCAGCCGCGCACGACCTCGGCCATCGGCTGCTTTCTGGCCGAAAGACCCAGGCGCTGAAGGTGGTACTCCTGTGCATGGGCGCCCACTGTGAGCACCATTTCCACCTGCGGCAGCAAGGCGAACAGGCGGTCGTGCCAGGCGAGCCGACATTCCCGGCGTGGCGGCAGATCGGCACCCGTCGCATCATAGCCCGGAAAACAGAAGCCCATGGGCGCGAAAGCGATGCGGCGGGTATCGTAAAATGTCTCGCGGTCGACGCCCATCCAGGCGCGCAGCCGATCGCCCGAACGGTCATCGAAGGGCAAGCCACTGGCGTGGACCTTGATGCCCGGAGCCTGGCTGGCGACCAGAAGCCGCGCTGTCGGCGTGACACGCACCACCGGCCTTGGCTCATGCGGCAGCGGCCTCGACAAAGGTGCATCGCGGCAGATCCGGCACGCGCCGATCCGGGCCAGCAGGTCTTCAAGCGACATGTCGCCGACCATTTCACTCCACATCGCTGGAAGAATTTTTGCTGTCGATGGTTAAGACCCAAGCTTGGCCTGCGCAAGATGGGTCGGCGTGCATGTGTTGCGGCCGCACATCGAAACAGCCTGAAATTGCGCACTTTTTACACCGCAACATCTTGGAGCCACGAGATATTTTCCGCAACGTAAAGCCTGTTTGGCGCGCGCAATTTTCTTAAAACACGAGAGATCCGGGAACGAAGGCGTTAAACTTTCCACGTCATCTTCGACCACGTGTTCTGGAGTCCTCCAGATGTGTTGCGTGCGTCATGAGTGAAGTCACAGCCGAGTTGATCGATCGCGACCGCCTTGTTGCCGGTCCGGACGCACTCACGCGCAAGCGCCTGGCGCAGGGCCTGGGCATGGCGTGCGGGATGCTGACGGCGAGCACCGGCAATCGCGCATTCGACCTTGAATTGCTGCATAGTTTTGCACACAGCCGCATGACGTCGGCCCCGGCGCTGGCACTCGTCGCTCTGGTCGTCGCAATCATGTCTTTTGTCTGGACGCCCGGCGTCAATATCTTCGTCTGGCTCGCGCTCGTGTGCGCTTGCCATGCGATGTCGTTTGAAACCGCAAGGCGCCTCATCGACATGCCCGACGCCCGTGTGGTCGTCACGGAATGGCGGCGGCGCTTCATCGCAACGGAATTCTGCCAGGGCATCGGCTGGGCCATGGTCACGGCTCTTTTTGTCAATGTCCCAGACACAACGGCGCGCGTCTTCGTCCTGTTTGCCCTGATGCTGATCGGCGCGATGATGTCACTCTTGTCGGCGACTGTGCCGCTCGCTGTCTATGCCGGCCTCGCGCCAACAACCGTCGCCGTCGTCCTCTACATGAACCCGGTGTGGCATGAGAATGCCTGGCCGATCGCCATCATCGCCATTGGCGCGCAATTCTTCTTCCTCATCCTCGCCCATCGCCTCTATGCGACGAGCCTGTCGAGCCTCGCGTTTCGGCTGGAGAAAGAAAGTCTCATTTCCGAACTCGAAGAGGCCAAGGCCAATTCGGACGAGGCGCGCCGCCGCGCGGAAGACGCCAATCTCGCCAAATCGCGCTTTCTGGCCACGATGAGTCATGAACTGCGCACGCCGCTCAATGCCATTCTCGGCTTTTCGGAAGTGATGACCGGCGAATTGTTCGGCAAGCACGCCGTCCCCGCCTACAAGGATTATGCGAAGGACATTCATGCGAGCGGCGAGCATCTCCTCATGCTCATCAACGAAATCCTCGATCTGTCACGCGTCGAGGCCGGCCGCTACGAATTGCGCGAGGAAAGCGTGTCCCTGTCCGAGATCGTCGAGGACTGCCTGCGCGCGCTGTCGCTGCGCGCCCAGAAGCGCGGCATCACGATCAGTGAGGCCATCGAGGGGCGGCTGCCGCGGATCTGGGGCGACGAGCGCGCGATGCGCCAGATCGCGCTCAACCTGCTCACCAATGCCGTCAAATTCACGCCCTATGGCGGGCACATCACGCTCAAATGCGGCTGGACGCAGACCGGCGGCCTGTATCTGTCCATTCGCGACACAGGTCCCGGCATTCCCCCGCACGAGATCCCCATCGTCATGTCGTCCTTCGGGCGCGGCGCACTGGCGCAAAAGAACGCAGAGGAAGGTTCTGGCCTTGGCCTGCCGATTGTGAAGGGCCTCGTCGACCTGCATGGCGGCACCTTCACCATAGAATCCGAACTGCGCGCGGGCACCGAAGTGACGGTGACATTCCCCGCCGACCGCGTGGTCGAAGCCATGCCGCACTTCCAGCCTGAACGTCGGCCTCCCTCGCCGCGGCGCATCATCCGGCGGGCGGCATGAGACGACAGTGACGACCGCGTGACTGGCGTTTATCGCGACCCGCCCTATTCTGTGCAGCGATACGACAGGACAAAGGGAGCGAACGGCCCATGGCGTCACGCCTTCTCATCACGGCTCTGGCCGCGTTCTTTCTCGCGCAAGCGCCCCTGCAAGCCCAGCAAGGAGAGGGCGAGTCGGCGCGCGGCGCGCGCGGCGCACAGGGCGAACCGCGCGCCAATACGTCCGCGTCGGCCGAGCGCCTGAAGCCCCTGCCCGCGAAGGCCGTAACGCAGCACAGGACCGGCGACCTCGCCTTCACCGCAACGACCGGCGCGATCCGCATTTTCGACCTGCAGCAGGGCACGGCTCTGGCCGAT
>CAIWVR010000126.1 GCA_903916165.1 uncultured Hyphomicrobiales bacterium
GGCCGCAAGGTCGAGCGCAACACGCCATCGGGCATTCGCGGTGAGGTTTCGTTCCAGGTCACCACGACGGAGTTCAAGAAGATCCCGAAAATCCTCGCTGCCGCCACGGGGGCTGGCGCGCTGGTGTCATCTCCGACCTTCGAGGTCGCCACTCTCCCAGCCGCGCGCGCCCGGCTGGGGGTGGAGGCGGTGCGCTCTGCAATGGTCCGTGCCAGGCAGCTCGCGGAGGCGGCGGGCGCGCGCACCGGCCGCATCCTGTCGATCGTCGAGGAACGCGACGGCCAGCTGCCGATGCAGCCGCGCCTGCTCGCCATGTCTGGCGACGCGCCTCCGGAGATCCCGGTCCTGCCGGGGTGGGCGATGCTGGAACATGTCGTGACAATGCGCGTGGCGCTCACGCAACGCTAGGCGGTCGGACCGAAAACCGTCTCGAACGCCGCCCGCAGCGCGCCATCGGCCTCCGGCATTGACACCGGCAAGCCGAGATCGACGAGGCTGGTGACGCCGTAGCGCGTTGCGGAAATGCCGCAGGGCACGATGCCGCCGAAATGGTCGAGGTCCGGATCGACATTGAGCGAAATGCCGTGGAAGGTCACCCAGCGCCGCAGGCGGATGCCGATGGCCGCGATCTTGTCTTCTGCGCCCGCGCCCTTGTCCGGCCGGGCGACCCAGACGCCGACGCGGTCCTCGCGGCGCTCGCCGCGCAGGTTGAACGCCGCCAGCGTGGCCAAGATCCAGTCTTCCAGCGCCGCCACGAAGGCGCGCACATCCGGCGTGCGCCGCTTCAGGTCGAGCATGACATAGGCCACCCTCTGTCCTGGCCCATGATAGGTGAACTGGCCGCCACGCCCCGTCCTGTGGACCGGGAAGCGGGCATCGACGAGATCGCTGTCCTTTGCCGAGGTGCCAGCGGTGTAGAGCGGCGGATGTTCCACCAGCCAGACGAGTTCACGGGCCGCGCCGGCAGCAATGGCGTCGGCACGGGCCTCCATGAAGGTGACCGCCTCCTCATAGGGCGTGAAGCCTTCGGCAATGCGCCATTCCACGGGCGGCGCGCCTTGAGCGGAGGCCATGGCGTGTTTGATGTCACCGCGCGCGGGCATGCTGTTATGTGCGGACAAGATCAGTCTCCGGCAGAGCATCCATGCATCGCACATCACGGCTATTTTGCGAAAGGGCGCGAAAAGACGCGATCAAGGCTTGTCATGCCAGAAGCCATTTGTTAGACGAGCGGCCTACCAAGTGGCGGGGACAGCGAACCCTGTCATTTAAATGTGCGGCCATGGCGGAATTGGTAGACGCGCTAGCTTGAGGTGCTAGTCCTTTAACCGGGGTGGAAGTTCGAGTCTTCTTGGCCGCACCATGATTTCCCTTATACATTTGACGCGCATGTGGCGAGGGCTTCAATGCCTCGCGCTGCGCGTCTTGCGTTGTGGACCCGTGCGCAGACACTTGCTAGGATCGGCGTGATTTCATTCATGTCGTTTCATTGCATCTGGGTCCGATATGCGCCCGCTTTCCTTGACGTTGGTGATCTGAATGGCGCGCGCCCTTATCATTGCGCGCGTGGGCTTGCGTTCGATTCACAATGCCTGGATCGAGCGCGGCGCGGCGCGCGATTTCGATCTTTACGTTTCACCGCATGAGCCGGTGCCGTTCCAGAGCGAGCCCCAGGCCGGGATCGAGGTCGGCCCCGTTTATCCCGAGATCAAGTGGCGCGCGCTGCATCGGCTGCTGACCGATTGGCAAGGCTGGCGCAACTATGATTTCGTGACTTTCGTCGATGATGACGTGCTCATGGACCAGAAGACCTGGAATATTTTTTTCAATGTCGTGCGCCGCCGCAATGCAGCATTGGCGCAGCCTGCGCTGACCCATGATTCCTTCTGGAGCCATATTCTCACCCTGCGCAATGCCAACTTTCTCTGGCGCGAGACGACCTTTGTCGAAGCCATGGCGCCGTGCTTCCGCGTCGATGTCCTCGAACGGCTGCTGCCGACATTTCCCTTAAGCCTTTCGGGCTGGGGGTATGGGCTGGAGTTCGTGTGGGCGAAGCGCCTCGACTACAAGGACATCATCGTGGTCGACGCCACCACGATGCGGCACACGCGTCCCGTGGGGGGCAATTATCCGCCCGGCCTGATGGACAGCCTGTGCCGCGAGATGCGCGCGCTGATGCAGGCGGAAAATGTCCCCTGGCTGCTGGTGACACTCGCCGGACAGACTCGCGACAAGGGATTGCTGCCACGAACGAGCGCGACCTTTCTGCGCCTCTATCTTGAAGGCTATTGGGACATGGCCAAGGGCGATGACAAGTTCTTCTCGGGCCTGCTGCAGGCGCAGACGGGGGCGCGTTTTGGCAGCTGATCCGGGCGTGATTGACTTGGACGGTCAGCCCTATAAAGAGCGGAAGGCCTGTCGAACGCAGCACGGATTCCGCCCATGCCCGAGATTGATGAAGATTCGGTCGTCGCGCTGTCGGAAGGTCCGCGCAACGAGGATGGTGAACTCCGGCGCGACTTTGTCCAGGAGGTCGGCCACGCCATCGACGCCGATGATTCCGCAACTTTGCGCCGCCTCACCGGCGACCTGCACGAGGCCGATCTTGGCGCGCTGATCGAGGCGCTCGACGCCGACCAGCGGCCGCGTCTCGTCGAATTGCTGGGCGACGATTTCGACTTTGCGGCACTGACCGAAGTTGATGATCGTGTGCGCGGCGAGATTCTCGAAGAATTGCCGACCGAGACCGTTGTCGAAGGCATGCGTGAACTCGAGAGCGATGACGCCGTCGCGATTCTCGAATATCTCGACCGCGAGGATCAGGAAGAAATCCTCGACGCCATGCCCGCGCTCGATCGTCTCGCGATCCAGCGCTCGCTCGACTATCCCGACAATTCCGCCGGCCGTCTCATGCAGACGACGCTGGTGCGCACGCCGCCCTTCTGGAGCGCCGGCCAGACGCTTGACCATATTCACGACATTGACGATGACGAGCTGCCGGATTCGTTTTTCGAAGTTTTCGTCGTCGATCCGGCGCACCGGCTGCTCGGCAATGTATTCCTCGACAGGCTGGTGCGCGCGCGCCGCAGCGAGCGCCTCGACGAGCTGATGGATCCCGACCGCCGTCGCGTGCTGGTCACCGAGGATCAGGAGGAAGTCGCGCGCTTTTTCGAGCGCTATAATCTGATTTCCGCGCCTGTGGTGGATGAGGCCGACCGGCTTGTCGGCGTCATCACCATCGACGACATCGTCGACGTCATTCGCGAGGAATCGCAGGAAGACATTGGCGCGCTGGGCGGCGTGAGCGCGTCTGAAGAATTGTCGGACACCGTGCTGTGGACCGCCAAGAACCGCTTTCTCTGGCTTTTTGTGAACCTGCTGACGGCCTTCGTCGCCTCCGCGGTCATCGGTCTGTTCGAAGACCAGTTACAGAAAATGGTGGCGCTGGCCGTGCTGGTGCCCATTGTCGCGAGCCAGGGCGGCAATGCCGCGACGCAGACCATGACCATTGCCGTGCGCGCGCTGGCCACCCGCGAGCTGACGCACGGCAATGCCCGGCGCGTCGTGCGCCGTGAGGTGCTGGTGGGGTGCCTGAACGGCATCGGTTTCGGCATCATCACCGGCGTGGCGGCTGGAACATGGTTTGGCATGTCCTCGCTCGGTTTCGTCATTGGCCTTGCCATGCTGACCAATATGGTTGCTGGCGCGCTGGGTGGCATTCTCATCCCGATGGTTCTGGAAAAATTCGACGCCGATCCGGCAGTGTCATCGGGTGCCTTCGTCACCACGGTGACGGATGTCGTGGGCAACTTCGCCTTTCTCGGCATTGCGACGCTCTGGTTCAAGCTCGGGTAAGGAGCGACCCATGTTCGTCATTGCGAGGAGCGCAGCGACGAAGCAATCCATCTTCGGACGTCTGCCGTTGAGATGGATTGCCGCGTCGCCTTCGGCTCCTCGCAAGGACGAGCGGTGGGATTAACCCGACGTTGACGACGAGAGGCATATGGACGTGGTCATGAACATGCGTGTCTCCTTATTGCGTCCCGCCCTCATCGCGTCACTCGCCGCGCTGGCCCTGTCTGCCTGCGGCGGTGGCGGCCCGAAAATGCCGCCCAAGTCGCAATTCACCGGTCCTTATCCGAGCGATTTCGCCGTTCACGGCATTGATGTGTCCAAATACCAGGGCGACATTGACTGGCAGCGCGTGCGTGAGTCCGGTGTTGAATTCGCCTTCATCAAGGCGACTGAGGGCGGCAATCATGCCGACGAGAAATTTGCCCAGAACTGGAATGGCGCCCGCGCCGCCGGCATTGCGCGTGGCGCCTACCATTTCGTGTGGTGGTGCCGCGACCCGCGCGAGGA
>CAIWVR010000127.1 GCA_903916165.1 uncultured Hyphomicrobiales bacterium
AGCTATTTCCGCTTCCTCGGGCGCGACCAGAAATACGGCCTGTCGGCGCGTGGCCTGGCCATCGGCAGCGGCAATCTCGACAATAATGAGGAATTTCCGTTCTTCCGCGAATTCTGGATCGAGCAGCCAGCGCA
Organism: uncultured Hyphomicrobiales bacterium; assembly: GCA_903916165.1. Lineage (GTDB taxonomy): Bacteria > Pseudomonadota > Alphaproteobacteria > Rhizobiales > Beijerinckiaceae > Terripilifer. The sequence continues at coordinate 135 of CAIWVR010000127.1, forward strand.
GGCGGGGGACAAGATCACAATCTACGCCCTGCTCGACACCCCCTCGCTCGCCGGTGCCTATCAGTTCGACATCTATCCGCAGGACGAGACGGCTCTGAACGTCACGGCTTCACTCTACCCGCGCGTGCCGGTCAAGCGACTTGGCATGGCGCCGCTGACCTCGATGTTCCTCATGGGCGAGAATGATCGCCACATGAACGACCGCAACAAATACGACGAGTTCCGGCCCGAATTGCACGATTCCGACGGGCTGATGATCCATACGGACGCCGGCGGCTGGCTCTGGCGTCCACTGAAGAATCCGCTCATCCAGGAAGTGCAGCGTTTCCGCGTCAATGGCCTGAAGGGCTTCGGCCTGATGCAGCGCGATCGCGACTTCAAGAACTATACCGACATCGAACTCGCCTATGAGGAGCGCCCGAGCTACTGGATCGAGCCGACCCATGACTGGGGCACCGGCGAGGTGGAGCTGATCGAACTGGCGACCAAGGACGAGACCGCAGACAATATCGTCTGCGCCTTCGTGCCCGACGGCGTGCTGGAGCCGGGCAAGCGCTTCACCTTCGGCTACAAGATCCGCTCGATGCATGACGGCCTGTCTCTGCACAAGCTCGGCTATGTACGCGAGACATTCAACGCGCCGCCTGCGGGGCTTGGCGGCAATGAAGCGGTGCTCGCGGACGCGCGCCGCCTGATCGTCGATTTCACCGGCGGCGACCTTGCCTATTACCTGAAGCATCCCGATCTGGTGCGCATCGTCGCCAATGCACAACGCGCGCAGGTTGTGCGGTCCTTCCTCGTGCCAAATCCGAAAATCGGCGGCTTCCGCGCGATGATCGACGTGAAGTTCGAGCACGAGACAGTGGGGACGATCCAGTGCCTGCTGCAGGCCGAAGGCAAGCAGATCACCGAGAACTGGCAGTACGCGTGGCGGATTTATAATTTGTAGCCGTCATTGCGAGGCGCGAAGCGACGCGGCAATCCATCTGGCGGCCGCCGTCGAGATGGATTGCTTCGCTTCGCTCGCAATGACGGATCTGCGGCCTTCTCAGCTCTTGCCCTTGGGCTCCGCCGTCACATCCATCAAGCCCCATTTCAGCATGTCGATCTCATGCTGCGCGAGCTTGAACTCGAAACCCTCGACCTTCTTGCGCAGATCGTCGGCTTCGCTCTTGCCGGAATCCTCTGTGGCGTCCACCGCAAAGCGCACCCAGCCTTCGCCGACATCGCCAATGCTCGTGTAGGTGACGCGATAGCCGTTGCGGGAGGTCACCACCACGCGCCGCGCGTCGGACGCAGGTTCGCCCTTCGGCTTGCGCACGTCCTGGAAGGAAATCGGATCGACCATGAACGACAGGCGCATCGTCTTGCCAGAATCGGTCTCGCGACCCTCAGGCGCATTGGCGATCTTCAGATCATCGCCCTTCTTCTCCGAGACCGCGACGATCTCGTCGAGACCACCGCCGCTGATCCGCAATCCCGCCAGAGCGTCGCGGCCGATGTTGACGAGATTGATTTCGAACCATGCCGCCTGCGGCACTGGCACGCGCACTTCGCCGCGCACCAGCCATGTCTGTTTCTGGTCACCGAGCCGGATGTAGGAACCGCCCGCGGCACCGCCCACCGTCGAGTCGCGGTTGCCGGCCATGATTTGGGCCAGCACGTCACCTTTCGCATTGTGCAACGTCAACTGACGGCCGATCGCCTCCGGTGCCACGCCCGGATCGGCAAGGCCAAGGTCGGCAAAGCGCGCCGGATCGGCGGTCTTCGTTTCCTCGAAGGCCAGAAGCGCCGCGCCCGAGACCACGTCGCGGAACGCGTCGGCCTTGGCCGGATAGTCCGAGTCCTTTTCGTAGAACCCGTCCGCGCGCTTCTCGATCGTATAGCTGCGCTCCGCATCGCGGATGGTGAGGCTTGCCACATCATTGGCACGCTGCACGAGGCCCGGGAAAACAAGCTGCCCGCGCTTGTCGGTGGCAAAGCCCTGTGAGCCCGTGCGCAGGCTCACGCCCACGGCAGCGAGCGAGACTGCCGTGAGAAGGCCAAGAATGCCGATCTGTCTGACGTTCATGTGCGGCGTCTCCTCACGCGACTTTTCTTGGCAGATCACGCTTGCGGCGCCGGAAGGCGAGCGCCAGCGCAACAATGCCCACAAACAGCGGTACACCCGCAACATTGATCACGATGATCGTATTCTTCAGCCGGTCGACGTCGCGGCGCAGCGCAAATTGCGTGGCCCGTAATTCCTCACGGGTCGCCAAAACCTCGGTGCGGAATTTCTCGATCGTCTGAACCTGCTGCGGGGTGAGCACCTCCGTGCCCTTCTGGCCGCCGCGACCGAGTTCCTGCATCTTCTGCTCGGCATCCTTCAGCTTTTCCTGCAGGCCCTGCTCCTTGGCGCGATAGCGCAAGTTGGCCTCCTGCTCGATCTGCTGGATCTTCTCGAACGGCCGCCACGAAACGCCACGACCGCGCAAATCGGCGAGGATCGCCCCGCCCGCCATCTGCTCGACGGCGTTGACGACGAAGTCGCCATTATTGGCGAAGGCCTGCGCAACTTCCGAGCCCAGCATGTTGCGGCGCTGCACCCAGTTGCGGTCCATCACCACGTCGGCGTCGCCGACCAGGATGACATTCGCCGGCTTCACATTCCTGGCCAGCAATTCGCCCTGCGGCGTCACCCCGTCCGGCACCGTCGGATAGGCGCTTTCCAGCGTGCCGGTGAGGCGTGCGACAATGACGGGCGGATTGGCACCTGGCTCTATCTTGGTGAGCAGCATGCGCAAGTCAGCCTGACGATCCTTCATCTGCTCGACCGGCAGGACGCCGGCCTTTTTCGATCCTGTGACCAGAGGGCGTAAGGTAACGCCGGGCTTTGAGGCCTCGAAGGACCCGGCGCTGGTGAAGACCATGGCAGCAAGCTGCGCCAGAATGGCGTCATCCTTGCGCAGGCCCTCATCATGCACCGCGATCCACGGCAGATTGCTCATCTGGGCCGGGCGGCCATTGATCATACGTTCCGTCTGCAGCGCAAAGCCGGGATCGGCGACCGCCAGCTTGGGATCGAACTTCACGCCCCAGGCCGAAAACAATTTCGGGAGATCGGATGACGTGTCGGGCGGCGCAGCACCGCGCGGCCCCACCTGATTTTCCGCATGGGGATCGACGAAGACCAGCGTGGCGCCCCCGCCCATGACCCATTGATCAATGGAAAACAGCATTTTTTCCGACAGGCCCTGCGGCTGCACGACCATCAGCACGCGCGTGTCGGCGGGCACCTGGGCCGCGTCAGCCGGCACCGGCTTCACGTCGAAGAATTGCTTCATCTGCGTAAGCACCTGCTGCTCGCGCAGGCCCATTTGCGGATTGCCCGCCAGGTTCATGCCGTCAATCAAGGCGACGACAGCCTTGCCCTTGCGGTCGAGTTCGGCCACGAGGCGCGTCATGTCATATTCGAGAAAGGCCTCCCGCTCAGGGCTGAACGAGCCGATATTGGCCTTGCCCGTGGTCGAATTGGTCGCGGCGAGGCCGAAGAACAGCCGGTCGCCAGTGGTCGACTGGATGGGGCTGATGCCAAAGGCGACCGCCCTGTCCTCTTCTTCAGAATAGGGTTTGGGGTCGATCACCTCGATGATGATCTTGCCCTTGGAGGATGCAACATAGGAATCGAGCATGGCGCGCACGCGCGACGCGAAGGCTGCGATCTGCGGCGCCTCGCGCGTCAGGCCTGATGACATGAAGAAACGGAAGCGGATCGGTTCGGCGAGTCCGCCGACCATCGCCTTCGTGCCCTCGCTCAGCGAATAGAGACGCTGCTGGGTGAGATCGATGCGGGCACCGCGCAATGCGTTGGCCGCAATGATGTTGATCGAGCCGAAGATCACCGCGCCGAGAAGGGCTGCGATCATGACGAGACGCCCGGTGGTGAATGTTTTTTTCATGTTGTCACCCTCACGCAGCCTTGCGCGCATCGAGGATCTGGACATTGAGCCAGAGCGCGAAAGCGATCAGGGAAATAAAGAAGACAAGGGCCGAGGCTTCGAAGACGCCATCGGTGATCCGCTGGAAGTGTCCAATGAAGGACATGGAGGCGATGGCCTGCACGACCACGTTCGGTGCCCACGGCCGCACCGCAGCCAGCACGAGGTCGAAGCCGGCCATCACGAACAGGAACCCGACGATCACAGCCCCGATAAAGGCCATGACCTGGTTCTTGGTCAGGGCAGAAATGCACGACGCAATGGCAAGGAAAGCGCCCGCCATCAGCGAGGCACCGACATAGGAAGCGAAGATCACGCCATTGTCGGGCGAGCCCAGCACGTTCACCGTGATCCACAATGGCATGGTCAGGACCAGCGCAAGCCCGGCAAAGGCGAAAGCCGCCAGCCATTTGCCGAACACGAACTTCCAGGGTGAGACCGGAAGCGTCATCAGCAGCTCGATGGTGCCAAGACGACGCTCCTCCGCCCACAGACGCATGCCGATCGCCGGCATCAGGACGAGGAACAGCCACGGCTGCCAGGTGAAGAAGGTCGACAGATCCGCCTGCGCGCGCTCGAAGAAGCTCGACACGAAGAATGTCATGCCCGACGACACGGCGACGAAGACGGCGAGGAAGACGGCCGCAAGGGGTGTCGCGAAATAGGCCGCAAATTCGCGGCGGAAAATCAACAGCAGGCTGTTCATGGCGGTCAGACCCCTGCCTGTTCAAGTGTGATGTGGCGGAAGGCATCCTCCAGCGGTGTCGTCTTGACGAGTTGTGGCACGCTGGGGTCGCGCGGCGGCGCACAGGCAAGCAATTCAGCCGGAGTCGTGTCGGCAAGCTTGCGGCCACGCGCAATGACGATGGCGCGGGTGCAGATGGCCTCGACCTCTTCAAGAATATGTGTCGAGACGATAATCGCCTTGGACGGTGCCAGTGCGCGGATCAGCGCGCGCATCTCGTGTTTCTGGTTGGGATCGAGGCCATCGGTCGGCTCGTCGAGGATCAGCACGTCGGGATCGTGAACCAAAGCCTGGGCGATGCCGACACGGCGCTTGTAGCCCTTCGACAGGGCCTCGATGCGACGGTTCCAGACCTCGGCCAGATCGATACTCTCGACGAGTTCGCCCAGCCTGTGGCTGGTCTGGCGCGGGGTGAGCCCCCGCATGCCGGCGACGAACCCCAAAAAGTCGGCGACGCTCATGTCGGGATAGGCGGGAGCGCCTTCCGGCAGATAGCCGAGATGGCGACGGGCGGCGATTGGATCGCGCCGGCTGTCATATCCGGCAACAAAGGCCTCGCCCGACGTCGGTTCCAGAAAACCGGCGATGATCTTCATCGTCGTCGACTTTCCAGCACCATTCGGCCCCAGGAAGCCAATCACCTCGCCCCGGTCGACCCGGAAGCTGACGCCATCAACCGCCGTTACCGGTCCAAATTTCATGGTCAGCGCTCGTGTCTCGACGAGCGCCTGCGCATTCGGCATGCCGTTCTCCCTCCGCTGAACCCGTTGAACCGGGCTTGTCCAGCTCCTGAAGCGTCGCAGTACGCTCAGGCAGCCATGAGTTACGGAGAAATCACGGCATTTCAAGGCCTCATTCGCGGATCGGAAGAATCCGGGCAAAAATTCCGTCCCGGGCGATGAAATGATGCCAGAGCGCCGCCGCGACATGCAGGCCGACCAAACCCATCAAAGCATAGGCCAGGAGTTCGTGGATCTCTTCCGCCGGCCCATAAATGCCCTTTTGCGAGGCGACGCCGAAGGCCAGCTTGAACAGGCCGAAATCAAAGACGCGCCCGTGCCAGACATAGGCCACGATCCCCACCACAGGCAAAGCGAGCATCAGGGTGTAGAGAAGAATATGCGTGGCGTCAGAAAGCAGGACGACGGGGCGGCTCCAGCCGGGATTGGGCGGCGGCACGGGATGACCGAGACGCCACAGCACGCGCAGCAGGATGAAGCCGAACATCACCAGCCCGACGCAGGTGTGCATATTGATCCAGAAAGGCCGGATCGCTCGCGGGATCAGCTCGAAGCTCAGGCCCAGTGCCCCCACAAAAATGACGAGTGCCGCGACGATCCAGTGGAGCGACATGGCGACGCCATCGTAGCGCGCGGCGACGGGATCGGCTTTGTGGGATGGTGGCATCATGTCAAGGCTCCTGAATCACGCAATTCTAGCCTCAATTTGCGGAGGCGTCATGACATGCCTCAACTGCGTGTGGCGCTCAGGCCTGTCTCTGCCGGCGCATGAACCGGCACCGGGGCCGACAAATTGAGACTGCCCTTCGGACCGGCTTCGGAAAAAAGCCCGATCAGATGACTGACAAGTTCGCCGGAAGCAGACCGCGGCCATCCACGCACGCGACCGACCGCCTCCGCCAGCTCCCGGTTCACGATTGTTTTTGGGTCAAAGCCGCTTTTATGCGTTTTCAACAGGCACCTGGGCGCGCTCATATCACGCCGATCCGGACCTGCGCAGGCGAGCATTGCGCGCGGTCTGGGACGGTGCCTCGCCGAAGGCCGCCCGATAATGCCTTGCGAAATCGCTCAAGTGGGAAAATCCACACTCAAGAGCCACGGTCGTGACTGAGGCCTCACCCGTGCCCTTGAGCAGAAGTTCGCGCGCCGACCTGAGCCTCAGATCGCGAATGAATGCAGTCAGCGTGCGCCCGTGTTCCTTGCGAAACAGCAGCTGCAGATTGCGGAGGCTGCAGCCGGCTGCCTGCGCAACCGCCATGGGGCCGATGTCCGTGTACAGATATGCGTTGATGAAGGCCATCGCGCGCCCGACACGCGGGGAGGACGGGCCATCCCCGCTGCCTGTGCTTTTTCCGGATGTGGCAAGAACCTGCGCCAGATGGAGGAGCAACAATTCTTCATGCGCAAGACGAAAGCGGGGCTCGTTGATGATGGCATCAGAAGACTCGTCGACGCAACGGACCAACGACAGGAATTGCCGGCGCACCATCTCGAGTGCGGACCCATGCTGAAACATGGGCGGAAAATTTTCAGGACGATGGCCCTCGCCGCTGAGACATTCCAGCGCGCCACTGACCAAATGGCGTGGAAAAGTTGCGATCAGGATGCGCGCAGATTCACTGTAATCGCGGCTTAACGGCCCATGTGAAGAGACAAAAGCTGAGCCAGGCGATACGACGCACGTCAGCGAGCCCGTGCGGATTGCAACTTTCTTCCAGAGAGGTACGAACAAACGCACCTCCCCGTCATCTTCATTTGCAAGGGAGAAGGCCGAACTGCGCGTCGCTATCACGCGACCCCGGCCCAGGTTCATCGCATTGATGTCAATACGCCAGTCCTGCTTGGAACCCCGAACCGCGAAGTGATGCGCCGCTGGATAAAGTGTCCGGATGCTCGCACAAGCATCATCGCACGTTCCAGATCGCAGGACGGAGAACCTCCCCAACGGTAGCAAACCAGCCCCCAGCACAGTGAATGGAATTCAAATTCCATTGCGGATGCTAAAAGATGGATTCACGGCACGACAAGAGACGAAAACTCATATTATGACCTAGGCCATCTTTCAGGCTGACATCACAGATCCGGACTGAATCACGATAACGCGGGCGCCCCCGACGACGCGCTTGTGGAGGTCGATCACGTCATGATTGAACATGCGGATGCAGCCACTCGACACAGCCGACCCGATCGTCTCCGGCTCGTTGGTGCCGTGAATCCGGTAGTTGCTCTCTTGTCCGTCGCGGTACAGATAGAGGGCGCGTGCGCCAAGCGGATTGTCGATGCCGCCAGCCATGCCGCCACGCACCGGGCCATAGCGCTCCGGCATGGCCGCGAGCATATTGGGAGTCGGCGACCAACGGGGCCAGACCGCCGTGCGGCCAATGAAGCCGCTGCCCTTGAATTCCCAGCCCGCACGACCGACGCCGCAGCCATAGCGCACCGCCTTACGGTCCGGACGGACGAAATAGACGTTCCGGTTGGGCGTATCGATGATGATGGAACCCGCCGGCTGACGACCGGAATAGTCCACCGTCTGACGCAGGAATCGCGGATCGATGTCGCTGGTGTCGATGGCGGGGATGACCACCCCATTGTCCTCAAGCTCGCCATAGGTTCCGCCGAAGGCCGCGCTGAGGCTTGGCCCTATGGGACTATCACCCGTGGAGGCGCATCCGGCCAGGCCGAGCGGGGCTGCAATGACAAAAAGGCGCCGCGTCATCGCAAGCTTGGGGATCTCACTCATATATTGGTCACCTTTGTTTTTGCGAATCGCATCTCGAACATGCGCGAGCCGTAACAATGTGAGACCAACGATGCGAGCCTTTTCAACGCTCGCCCCCCAAAGGACCTTACCCTGCGGCATGACTGCAACAGATCAGCCCGTGAAACGCGAATATGATCAGACAATTGGGGGACGAATTGCGCGAAACGACCCATTTCAACCGCCCAAAATGGGTGACTGCGCACGACTTCAGCGAAGAACCCGCGGCTGTGGAGATCCCGAAGCAGGCTCGAATCAAGGGAATGGCCGCCGCGCGCAATGCGCCCACCATGAGAGCGCAGGACAATGTCGATGGATTTCGGGCTTGGCTTCGAGGTGGGGGAAGCCGGCCCGGGGGCGTCGTAGATCATGGCGACAAGCCCGGCGCTTCCCTCCCGTGAGCCGTCGTTGCAAGGAGGCGGAGGCAACGTGGCAATCCATCTTCGTGCGATTGCCATCAGAGAGATTGCTTCGTCGCTGCGCTTCTCGTAATGACGAACGTCTGAATAGCTGGCTCCTTCAACTGCGGCGTCGAGATCATGCCCGTCAAGTCGCTCTCGGGCAGGGACATCAGGAAACCTTTATCGAAGACATCGCCCATCTCTGACGTGATCCCGTTCTTGCGCAGCGCCTTGATGAATTTACGATGGATGCGGCGATGCTTGTCTTCATATTCGATCTGCCGATCGCCCTGCTTGACCGAGGTTAACCCGGCGCCGGGCAAGCGCGGTCACAGGCGCAAGATGTGAGTTGAATGAGCGGAAACGGCGAGGCAGACAG
>CAIWVR010000128.1 GCA_903916165.1 uncultured Hyphomicrobiales bacterium
CGCATGCCTCGAAACATTTCGACACGGCCAAGGGCCGCATCACCGCGGTCGACGATGTCTCGCTCGACATTCAGCAGGGCGAGTTCATCTCGATCATCGGCCCATCGGGCTGCGGCAAGTCCACGCTGATGAACATGGTCGGCGGCCTGCTCACCGATTATGATGGCGAAATCCTGCTCGACGGCAAAAAGGTGCGCGGGTGCCAGCCGGAAATCGGCATGGTGTTCCAGGAAGAATCGACCTTTCCCTGGCGCACCGCTATCGAGAATGTGGCCTTTCCGCTGGAAGCCGCTGGCGTATCGCGCGACGCGCGCAATGCGCGGGCGCGCGACCTTCTCGATCTCGTTGGCCTGTCGGGCTTCGAAAATCATTATCCGGCGGAATTGTCGGGCGGCATGCGCCAGCGCATTGCCATGGCGCGCACGCTGGCCTTCGAGCCGCGCATCCTGCTGATGGACGAACCCTTCGCCGCGCTCGATGAGCAGACGCGCATGCTGCTGGGCGACAAGGTGGTGCAGATCCAGCAACAGTTGAAGCAGACGACGCTGCTGATCACCCACAACATCTCGGAAGCCGTGGCGCTGTCGGACCGTGTGCTGATCATGACCTTCCGTCCTGGCCGCATCAAGCGGATGATCGACATCGACCTGCCGCGCCCGCGCTCGTCCGAGATGATGGGCCAGGAAAAATTCGCCAGCTATGTCGCCGAGATCTGGCGCGACCTGCGCGAGGAAGCCTCCAAAGGCTTGCGGGAGACCGAGGCCGCTGCGCGTTAAAGGCCGGGGCGGCGGTCAGGCCACGACGCTCCGGTTGCGGCCTGATTCCTTGGCGCGATAGAGAGCTGCATCTGCTTGGCGATAGGTCGCCTCATGGCCGTCCGGCGAGCCTGGTGCGACGCCCAGACTGATCGTGACCGCTTGCCCCATGATGGACTGCTCGGCGATGTGTTCGCACAACCGCCTGGCGATGACGGCACCTTCCCCGGGCTGCTTGCCATGCAGGATCATGGCGAATTCCTCCCCGCCGACCCGTGCGACAAAATCCTCTTTCCGGCATTCTTCCCGCAACCGCGCGGCCACACCGCACAGGACGAGATCGCCAACATCATGTCCGCACAGGTCATTGACCTGCTTGAAATGGTCAATGTCGACGAGCACCAGTCCATAGGGCGTCTTCTCGTCGACAAACGCCTGATGCGCGCGCCGCAAGGCGACGTCAAAGGCGCGCCTGTTGGGGATCTGCGTCAGCGCATCAGTGTGAGAAATCTGGCCGAGCTTATCGACCGCGTCTTGCAGTTCGGCTGTCCTGCTCTGGACCAGACGCTCCAGAGCTGTGGACCAGCGTATGATGAAGACGGTCAGCCCGAAGATGAGGATGGTAATCACAGCGCCGAACGACACATTTTCACGTGTCTGGCGGTTCACCTCGTCCCTGAGGCGACGGTCGGAGATTCGTGCGGAGACGAACACCGGATAATCCTTGACCTCCTGGACGTAGGATTCATAGCGCGAGCCATCGACGACTTCGCTGAAAGGAAAAGACCCCTCGGCACGCTCGCGTATGATCAGGTCGTCGCGCCGCGCCTCCGCGGCCAAAGCGGCAAGCGTGCCCCGGGCCTGCATCCGCACGACCCCGTCGCGACCGACAAGTGCAATGTCATCATGCGTCTCAAGTTCCAGTTTTGCGTAAAAACGCTCAAAATACTGGGGATCGAGTGAATAGACGAGAATACCGCGAAGGACGCCCGCGTCGTCGCGGACTGTGCGCGTGATCTGGATCGTCCACCGGCCCGACACGCGCCCAAGCACAGGCTTGCCAATATAGAGTCCAATGTCACCTGAGGCTTCACGATGGACGCGAATATGCTCCCGATCAATCAACGAAGTCGGGGCGATCGGGCCGTTTTCTGTCTCATATGCAATGCCGTTGGCATCAACGAACGTCATCAGCACAAGATTCGGCTGCGCGGAAGGGTGCTTCTCGATCACGGACTTGAGCGTGATGCCCGGATGTTCCAGAAGATCACGCCCCATGACGCGCAGAAGGCTGTCGATATTGCCAAATGTGCTGGCAACCTGTTCGGCAAACAGGATCGACGTCGCCTTCGCACGCGCCCGCGCGGCCTCGAGCGTGGCCTGCTGGGTTTCCCTGATCGTATAAGCCACGACAAGCCAGACGGCCGCCGTGAGTAAAATGGCGGCACCTGCCACGAGCGCTGACCGTGCACTAAAGCGAAACATAGCCCAGCTCCCGCACCACATCTTTGAGCATGAAACATATTTTTTAAATTTAGTGAAGGGGGCGCAATATCTTGCACCTCAAGATGCGGCAGAAAACTCAAGCCAATTTATAATTTGGAAATAAATGTGTTCTTTCTGGTTAATAAAAAGACTGCCGTCTGACATGGCGTGCAGCGACGGCAGCGAAATCCTGTCGGACAGCGGGTGCGTGCGATCCTGCAGCCCCCACGACCGCCGGATGAGAGCACGGGCTCTCGCACCACCTGTTACATTCGCAGCAGTTTCTTCGCGTTCCCGCTGAGCAGCTTGACCTTGTCCTCGCGCGAGATCTGCAAATTCTCCACCCAGTCCATCGCCGGCCTGTTGGCGACGAAGGGCCAGTCGATGGCGAACATGATCCGGTCCATACCCAGTTCGGTCATGGTGCACATCAGCGCGGGCGTCGAGAAATTGCCGCTCGTGGTCACATGAAAATGCCGCGAAAACTGCTCGCGGAAACTCATTTCCTCATGTCCGGGACGCGACAGCGCCTGATTGATGCGCCACATCAGGAAGGGCAGCGTCTCGCCCATATGGCCGAGGATGATGTTGAGACCGTCATGCTTCTCGAACACGCGCGACAGCACGAGACGGATGGCCTGCGTCGCGGCTTCAACCGTATAACCCCAGGCCGCGCGGATGACCTGCGGATATTCCTGCGCATAATCGGCGTAATAGGCCTTCATCACATCCGCATGCGGGAAGGACGGGTGCAGATAGATCGGCACGCCCAGCTTTTCGGCGCGCGCGAAGATCGGCCAGAACCGCTTGTCGTCCAGCCACATTCCATTGGTCAGGCCGTGGATCATGGCCCCCTTGAAGCCGTGCTCGCTGACGCAGCGGTCGAGTTCATCGGCAGCCTTTTCGGGATGGATCGTGGGCAGTGCGGCAAAGCCCGCAAACCGCGTCGGATGCAAGGCAATGGCTTTTGCAAGACGATCATTGACACCCCGGCAGATCTCGACGGCGCTGTCCTCGGGAAGCTTCTGGCCGGACGGCGCGCCATGCGAGAGCACTTGCACGTCGACGCCAGCATCATCCATCTCCCGGATGCGCAAGGTGCCAAGATCATGCAGGCGCTCAAGAAGATCCTTGGAGCGGGTTCCTTCCGCACCGGTGAGATGGGAGACCAGTTCGGCATCCCAGTAATGCTCTTCGAGCGCGATGACCGGAATCTTTGTCGAGGTC
>CAIWVR010000129.1 GCA_903916165.1 uncultured Hyphomicrobiales bacterium
CTTCAGCGCGCGGATCAGCGCGCGGTGCACGATGAGGTCGGCATAACGGCGAATGGGCGAGGTGAAATGCGCATAGCGTTTCAGGTTAAGGCCGAAATGCCCATAGTTTTCGGCCACATATTCCGCCTGCGCCTGCGTGCGCAGCACGACCTCGTTGACCGCGTGCTCGTGCTCGCCGCCCTTCACCCGCGCCAAAATGGTGTTGAAATGTTCCGGGCGCACGACCTGTCCCTTGGCGACCTTCACACCGATGGTCGCTAAAAATTCGCCAAAGGCGTTGAGCTTTTCCGCAGAAGGCTCGTCATGCGCGCGATAGATCAGCTCCTGCTGCGCGCGCTCCAGCGTCTCGGCGGCGGCGACATTGGCGAGGATCATGAATTCCTCGATCAGTCTATGCGCATCGAGCCGTGGCGGGGTGACGACGCGGTCGACCGTGCCGTCAGCTTTCAGCAGGATCTTGCGCTCGGGCAGGTCGAGATCGAGCGGCGCACGCTTGTCGCGCGCCTGTTTCACCGTTTCATAAGCGGCCCACAGCGGACGCAGGACATGTTCCAGCAAGGGCGCGGTGGTGTCGTCGGTGCGGCCATCGATGGCGGCCTGCGCCTGCTGGTAGGACAGTTTGGCCGCCGAGCGCATCATGATGCGATGGAAGGTGTGGCTGCGCTTTTGTCCGTCGGCACCGATGATCATCCGCACCGCCATGGCGGGCCGGTCTTCGAGTGGACGCAGCGAACACAGATCGTTGGAAATGCGCTCCGGCAGCATCGGCACGACGCGGTCGGGGAAGTAGACGGAATTGCCGCGCTCCAAAGCCTCGCGGTCGAGCGGGCGGTCGGGCCGCACATAGGCCGCGACATCGGCGATCGCCACGGTGACGACATAGCCGCCCTCGTTGGCGGGATCGTCGTCACGCTGCGCATGGACCGCGTCGTCATGGTCCTTGGCGTCCGCCGGATCGATGGTCAGCAGTGGCAGTGTGCGCCAGTCTTCGCGGTGGTCCATGGTCGCGGGTCTGGCGGATTCTGCCTCGGCCAGTGTCTCGGGGCGGAAGACATTGGGGATGTCATGCGCGTGAATGGCGATCAGGCTCACGGCCTTTTCGTTTTTCAGCGAGCCCAGCCGTTCCTTCACGCGCGCGGCGGGCAGGCCGAAGCGGCCCTCGCGCATGATCTCGACCGCCACGAGGTCACCATCCTGCGCCTCGCGCTCGGCACCGGGCGGGATCGCCAATTCGCTTCTCATGTTTTTCTTGTCGACCGGGATCAGCCGTCCGCCCCCGCCCGGCAGGGCGCGATAGATGCCAAGCACCTGCATCTTGGCGCGCGACAGCAGCTTGATGACGCGGGCCACATAGACGAGCGTGTCGGCGTCGCTGTCTTCCGACAGTTCGGCCCGCAGCAGGGCGCGGTCGCCGACGCCGGGTGCCGGCATGCCGGGGCGCGCCTTGCGCGGCACCATGACAATGATTTTGGGCGGCGGGCCAAGCTCCTCGTCCCATTCGACAGGCGTCGCCAGCAATTCGCCGTCACGGTCTCGCTTGTTGATGTCGGCCAGCACGACATTGGGCAGCAGGCCCTTCTTGTGCAGGACCTTGCCGCGCCGCTCCACGGCACCGTCGCTCTCCAGTTCCTTGAGCAGGGTCTTCAGGCCGATCCGGTCGGCCCCCTTGATGCCAAACGCCCGCGACACCTC
>CAIWVR010000130.1 GCA_903916165.1 uncultured Hyphomicrobiales bacterium
ATTCGCCCGCGCTCAGCAATTCAAAGCTGATTTGGACCCGGGCTAACCTTGATCGCTACCTAGCCGCGCCAGCGCGAGCGGTTCCGGGCACAAGAATGGTCATGGCACTGCTGGATGCCAAGCAACGGGCGGCCGTTGTCACTTTTCTCGAAGAAGCAAAATAGAAAATCTACGATTGGGAGCAATGCATATGTGGAAGCAGGTCAGGCGGGTAGCGCTATGGATCCTTGTGATCTTGCTTGCGATTATCGCTTTCGGTGTGGTTAGCAACTGGAGCTTGGTTCAGCGCGTTTTTCTCGGCGGGGTGAAGGTCTATGAAACCGCGCCGCCATCGGTGCCGAGGGATCTCAATCGGCCGGCCATCCTCGTCTTCTCCAAAACCAACGGCTTCCGCCATGAAGAAGCTATTCCCGCAGCAAATGCCCTTTTCGCCCAAATGGCAAAGGGCGAAGGCTGGGGGTATTTCCAAACCGAAAATGCTGCGACATTCACGCCGACCATTCTTGCGCAATTTGACGTGGTGGTGTTCAACAATGTCAGCGGCGATGTCTTCCTGCCTCAGCAGCGCGCGGCTCTCAAAAGCTATGTCGAAAATGGCGGCGGCTTTGTCGGTGTGCACGGCGCGGGTGGCGATCCGTCCTATGACTGGCGCTGGTATGTCGAAACGCTGATCGGCGCGCAGTTCACGGATCACCCCATGAACCCGCAATTCCAGAGGGCGACAGTGCGGATCGAGGACAAGGCGCACCCTGCCACCCGCAGCCTTCCCGACACACTGGAGCGAATAGATGAATGGTATTCGTTCGAGAAATCCGCGCGCAAGCCGGGTGTGACGGTGCTCGCGACGCTCGATGAATCGACGTATTCGCCCAAGAGTTTGTTTGGCGGGGATTTGGCAATGGGCCGGGATCATCCGATTGCATGGTGGCACTGCACAGGAAAAGGCCGCATCTTCTATTCGGCAATGGGCCACCAGGCCGCTGCCTATGCCGAGCCACATTATCGAACGATGCTGCTGGGCGCGATGCGCTGGGCACTGCGGCTAGAGGGTGAAGGGTGCAGCCCCAATCATGTAAATGCCGTCGTAAGTACGGCTGTGAAGGCTGAGAGGAGATGACCATGCAATTCGACGCACTAGGCGACATGAACCGGCGGATGATGATGCAGCGTGCCTTGCTGCTGCTAGGTGCTGCGGCCGTGCCGCTGGATGCTGCGTTTGCTGCGCGGGCCAATGGCGGACCGTTTCTCAAGCCAGCTCAATTCCAGTTGCTTAACGCGGTCGCCGATACCATCATGCCGAACACCGATACGCCTGGCGCAGTAGTTGCAGGTGTCCCTAAATGGCTGGACCGTATGCTTGGCAGCTGGGCTTCGGCAGAGACCAAGGCCCAGATAACAGGTGCGCTGGCCCGGATTGATGCGGCAGCCAAAGCCGGCAAATCGAAAAGCTTCGTCGCGCTATCGGTCGCTGATCGCGCAGCGTTTCTGAGTCTGCATGATGCGACCGCGCTCAAGACTGTTCCGGCCCCGCCCAATGCACCCCAAGGCAATCTTCTCGCCCCCATCTATTGGGTTGCCGACAATGGCTATCTCAAGCTCAAAGACCTGGTGGTTGCGCTTTATTACAGCACCGAAATCGCGATGACCCAGGAGCTGATATACGAGCATGTGCCCGGAGAATGGCAGCCTTCGATCAAAGCCACCGCACAGACGAGGCCTTGGGCCAACGTTGACCTAATCTGAACGGGATATTCGAATGTATGATGCAATTGTAATCGGCTCGGGGATGTCGGGCGGGATTGCCGCCAAGGAATTGTGCGAGCGCGGGCTTAAGGTGCTGGTGCTTGAACGCGGCCGCAAGATTGAACACGGTGTGGACTATATGGACACGAAAATGCCGTGGGAGCTGCCGAATAACAATAATATCCCAGAGGAAGAGCTGGCCAAGGATTATGCGATCCAGCGCCAATGCTATGCGGTCAACGAAGCGACCAAGCAGTTCTGGGTCAAGGACAGCGAGCATCCTTATACCACACCGCCTGAAAAGCCATTCGCTTGGATCAGGGGCTACCATCTTGGTGGCCGCTCCATCATGTGGGGACGGCAAAGCTACCGCCTGTCTGACATGGATTTTGCCGCCAATGCCAAAGATGGTCATGGTTGCGACTGGCCGATCCGCTATGATGACCTCGCGCCCTGGTATGACCATGTTGAAAAATTTGTCGGTGTCGCCGGGTCGAAAGAAGGCCTGCCGCAATTGCCAGATGGCGAATTCCTTCCGGAATTTGCGCTGAATGACGGTGAAAAACTGTTCAAGGCTGAAGTTGAGGCAAAATTCCCTGGGCGAAAGGTGATCTCGGGCCGGACTGCCAATCTGTCCGTGGCCCTACCGCATCATGAAGAACTGGGCCGCTCCACCTGCCAGAACCGTTCGATCTGCGAGCGTGGCTGCAGCTTTGGTGCGAACTATACCAGTCTGAGCGCGGCGCTCCCCGCGGCAGAGCGGACCGGAAACTTGACAATCATCACTGATGCGATTGTTCACAGTCTGGTCCAGGATCCAAAGACCGGCAAGATCACGCAGGTTCGGGTGATCGATGCCAAAACCAAGCAGGGCAAGACCTTTGAGGCAAAAGTCTTTTTCCTCTGCGCCTCGACAATTGCGTCTGCACAGATCTTGTTGAATTCTAAGTCTGAAGCCAACCCGCGTGGCCTGGCCAACAAGTCGGACCAGGTCGGGCGCAATTTGATGGACCATATATACGATATGGTGACGGTGGGCGTGCTGCCGCAAGGACCGAACGACAGCTATTTCAAGGGCCGCCGGCCGACCGGCATCTACATTCCGCGGTTCCGAAACGTAAGCGAAGAGGCGGACGGCTATGTTCGCGGCTTTGGCTACCAAGGTGCCGTAACGCGACTAGGCGAGGGCCCCCAGGCCCATTTGCCGGGCTTAGGTGCAGAGATAAAAGAACGCGCGCGTAAGCTTGGGCCTTGGCTTGTCTATGTCTCAGGTTTTGGCGAAATGTTGCCAAACCCTCAGAACCGCGTGACGCTCCACGAAACCAGCAAGGACAAATGGGGCTTGCCAATTCTCCATATTGATTGCGCCCAAGGGCCAAACGAGGCCCAAATGGGCAAGCAGATCATGGCCGATGGCAAGGCGATGGTCGAAGCAGCAGGCGGTTTTGTTATGATGCAGCTGGGTGAACCGGGCACGCCGGGATTGGGTATCCACGAAATGGGCACGGCACGCATGGGCAAGGACCCGATGACTTCGGTCTTGAACAAATACAATCAGGCCCATGAAGCGCCGAACCTGTTCTGTACCGATGGTGCGGCGATGTCCTCCAGCGGCTGCCAGAACCCCTCACTCACCTATATGGCGCTCACCGCGCGTGCGGCACATCACGCGGTAGAATTCCTGAAGGAAGGCAATCTCTAGTCAAACCGGAAATCTCGCCCGGCTACCTTGGGTTCGATATCGGCACCTCAGGCGTAAAGGCCGTGCTGGTCGAAGCGGACGGCACGATCCGCAACAAGCAAGCGGCTGCGTTAAACGTTTGGCTGCAGCACGCGCTGTGGTCCGAGCACGTTCTGAAGCATTGCATATGGTGTGCACGATCTCATGATCGTTTCTTCGATAGCCCCTTGGGGTCATCGCCTTTGATCCGGGATCTCTTGGGTTAGCACGTGGGCTCTCAGGAGCTTGGGCCCCCTACCCGCATGAACCGTGGGCCAGAGGAAGTCGATGGGCCCGCGAAGCGAGGGTCAGGCGGGTTCGTTCTCGCCGCGATGGCGACCGACGATGTCAAAGGCGAAGCCCAGACATCAAGGCGAGCGCGGAGCGTTCACCGGCATCCGCATGGTGAGAACAATAAAAGAGCCCCCCTGATCGCTCAGAGGGGCTGGTTGGGCCTTTCGTCCTATCCGCCCTCCTCCTCGTCTGCCTGCTCAGCGGCTTTCTTGTCGAGGAAGAGGATCTGGTGCTTGGGACCGCTGACGGTGATCTTGGCTCGAACCTGCTTGATGCCATCGGTCTCGAACTCATCGTAGCGAAGCTG
>CAIWVR010000131.1 GCA_903916165.1 uncultured Hyphomicrobiales bacterium
CAACCCGGCCATGGCTGGGCCGCTGCCGACGTTTCCCGCCGCCGTGCCCGCCAAATTCGCCGAGCTTCGCCCCGCACAGGCGCGCCAGAAGGCCTGCAGCGAACAATACCAGGCCAACAAGGCCCAAAACGCCAATGGCGGCTTGCGCTGGCTTGAAAAGGGCGGCGGCTACTGGAGCCTGTGCAACAAGCGGCTGAAGGCCGGCTGAGCCCTGTGTGTGGGCGGGAGGTCTGACTTGCGCGGCGTGGACAGCACCACATGCGCTGCATATAAGCTGCGCCCACACGTCCGTCGTGCGCGCTCCCGCTGCGCGTTTCGCCGCCAGCCGGAGCGACCATGCCCATGTTGACCAACATGACCGCCAGCACGTCCGCCACCTCCATGACTCTCGCCAGCCAGCGCCAGACGATGGTCGATTGCCAGATCCGCACCTTCGATGTCACGGACCAGATTGTTCTTGACCGCTTTCTGGCGACCCCGCGCGAAAGCTATGTGCCTGGCAAGCTCACGCTGATGGCCTATTCGGACGCGCCGCTCGACATCGTCAGTGTTGAAGGTGAGGTCCGCTCCCTTTTGAGCCCGATGGTCCTGGCGCGCATGGTGCAGGGTGCCGGCGTGAAGGCTGATGATCGCATTCTCGATGTGGCGGGCGGTGCCGGCTATACGGCGGCCATCCTGGCCGGTCTGGGCAAGAGCGTCGTGGCGCTGGAGTCGATTTCCTCGCTGTCCGCGCTGGCGGGACATCAACTGGCGCTGGCGGGTCTTAACGCAACGGCGGTCTGCGGCCCACTCGACGGGCGCTCCGGCATCGACGGGATTTTCGATCTTATCTTTGTGAACGGTGCCGTTGAAGAGGGTCTGGAGCCGCTTTTTGCCAGGCTTGCGCCCGGTGGTCGTCTGCTCGCGGTTCAGAGGTCGCCAGGTGATCCGAGCGGCAATGCCGCCAAGGTCGTGCGCTTCGAGAAATCTGGCGACGATCTCAGCCGTCGCGTGCTGTTCGATGCTTCGGCCGCCTTGCTGTCTCCGTTTGCCCGGCGGCCCATCTTCATTTTCTGATCCCTTTATCTGGAGACGAGTGTCGCATTTTTGCCCCACTGCGTCGTTTTTAGCAAAATATCGGCCTTAATCCCGAAGACAGGCGGCAAAGACCGGGTAGTATTAACCCTTCTTTAAGTAAGGCCGAGACCCCAGACCGGCCAAAGGGTAACAATTCCGGGGTATTCCGGAATTTGATTCGAGGTTGGTGATGGTTCGTAGCGTTGCGTTCAGTCCGGTTGGTGGCCTTTCAGGTCGCCGGGTTCTTTTCAGCCTCACGGCGTCGCTGGCCGCCCTTGTTGC
The DNA here is from genome assembly GCA_903916165.1 of uncultured Hyphomicrobiales bacterium. Classification (GTDB taxonomy): domain Bacteria; phylum Pseudomonadota; class Alphaproteobacteria; order Rhizobiales; family Beijerinckiaceae; genus Terripilifer. The sequence continues at coordinate 1,339 of CAIWVR010000131.1, forward strand.
GAGCTGCATTGCTCTTTCGCAGCCTGTTTCCGCCGAGTCCATCTCGGGCGCTCTCGCGCGCGCCTATGGTTCCAACCCGGATTTGAATGCGCAGCGCGCCTCCGGCCGCGCGACCGATGAAAGCCTGCCCACGGCCTTGTCCGGATATCGCCCCACGGTGACGGGGACGAGCGATGCTGGCATGAATTCTCTCGAAACAGCGTCGGGAACCACCTCTCCGACCCGCGTCACCCAACCGCGTGGCTTTGGTCTTTCGGTGACGCAGAACCTCTGGAACGGCAATCGCACCGCCAATGGCGTGAGCCGCGCTGAATCCCAGATCCTGCAAGCACGGGAAAACATCCGCCTCAGCGAACAGAATATCCTGTCCAGCGCGGCTTCGTCTTATATGAACGTGCTGCGCGACACCGCGATCATGAACCTTCGCCGCAACAATGTGGAAGTGCTTGAGCAGCAATTGCGCCAGACGCGCGACCGTTTCCAGGTCGGCGAAGTGACCCGGACCGACGTGGCGCAGTCGGAAGCCTCGCTCGCGCAGGGACAGGCAGATGCCTTCACGGCCCAGTCGACCCTTCTGACCAGCGTCGCCAACTTCCGTCAGGTGATTGGCATCGAGCCATCGAATCTGCAGCCGGCCCGCCCGCTCGACAAACTGGTCCCGGCCAATCTGAATTCGGCGATCGCCTTTTCAGAGACCGAGCATCCGGCCATTCTGGCCGCGCGCCACAATGTCGACGCCGCAGCGTTGAACGTGAAAGTGGTCACCGGGCAGCTTTATCCGACGTTAGGCGTCACAGGCTCGGTCTCGCGGCGCTTTGATGTGTCGTCAAGCTCAGCCGGTGCCAACCGTGTCGATACACTCGGGGCTTCAGTCATCACCTCGCTTTCGGTTCCGATCTATGAAGGCGGTGCGGTCTATGCCGGCGTCCGTCAGGCCAAGGAGCTGCTTGGGCAGGCCCAGCTTCAGGCCGACTTGCAGCGTGTGCAGATTCGCTCGCTGGTCGTCTCGAACTGGGGAGCATGGGTCAATTCCTCTGCCATCATCCAGGCCGCGCAGGCGCAGGTGCGCGCGGCGGAAATCGCGCTCAACGGCGTACGCGAAGAGGCCAAGGTGGGCCAGCGCACGACGCTTGATGTGCTCAATGCCCAGCAATTGCTGCTCAATGCACGCGTCCAGCTGGTCACCGCCCAGCGTGATCGGGTCGTTGGATCTTACGCCTTGCTGGCTGCGGTTGGCCGCCTCTCTGCTGCGACGCTCGGATTGCAGGTTGTTAAATATGACCCGGTGGTTCATTTCGACAACGTCAAGGGCAGGTGGATCGGCACAGACACGCCAGACGGTCGCTGACCGTACCTAGCCCTGTCCACAAGTCGTTGCAGGTCTCGTCTTGCTCATGGCTCGCGTCACGTTCAGTGTGAGGCGTTGCTTGAGAATCAGTTTGAACCGCAGTCTGATTCTCTTGCCCGGACCATGCCGCTGTTCGCGGCGCGCAGGCAAGAAAGCGTCAGAGGCCATGACCGCATATCCGTCGATCATTTCGGAAGCCAAGGCCGCCGAACAGCGCGCCCATGAGCCTTCGATGGAAGAAATTCTGGCGTCGATCCGCCGGATCATTTCCGACGATCAGGCGCTTCCCTTGAGCAGCATTCCTCAGGCCTCGCCGCGCGATGAGCGCCTTCCGCCCCTGCGCGAGCCCGAGATGGATCGCAAGCGTGCGTCTGCGGCCCCGCGCACGCCGGCTGATTTCTCGGGTTCCTTTGTCTCGCCACCGCCGTCCCGTCCGGCGCGTCCAGACGCGCAAAAGCCGACCGCCGATGTGCGGGAGTTCAGCGCCCGTCCGTCGGTGCCCGCACCGCGCCTGGTCTCGCGCGATGAGCCGCCTTTGGTGTCCGAGCAGACCGACATGGCGGTGACCTCGTCTTTTCAGGTTCTCGGCGTCGCCCGGTCGATGCCGACGTCGCAGGCCGTGGACGCCATGGCGCGCGACATGCTGCGCCCCATGCTGAAGGAATGGCTGGACGACCATCTGCCGACGCTGGTCGAGAAGCTTGTTCGGGCGGAAATCGAGCGTTTTTCAAGCGGCCGATGAACAGGGCAGGGTGACTTCGGCCATTCGGATCGCCTTTCATTGACACGCCGCACCGGGCAGGGTTTTTAGCGCGCACAGCGGGATTCCGCAGCGCCTTTCCCTGACACGAGTTCGGTACCTTCCCATGATGGACAAGACCTTCGATCCCGCCAGCGTGGAAACACGCATCTCGCAGGCCTGGGAGGACGCGCAGGCCTTTCGCGCTGGCCGCGAGGACCGCAAGGATGCGGTGCCTTATTCGATCGTCATTCCGCCGCCCAACGTCACCGGCTCGCTCCACATGGGGCATGCGCTCAACAACACCCTGCAGGACATTCTCTGCCGCTTCGAGCGGATGCGCGGCAAGGACGTGCTCTGGCAGCCAGGCACCGACCATGCGGGCATCGCCACGCAGATGGTGGTCGAGCGCCAGCTCGCGCAGAACAAGGAGCCGGGCCGCCGCGATCTGGGCCGTGAGGAATTCCTGAAGAAGGTCTGGGCGTGGAAGGCTGAATCGGGCGGCACCATCGTCAACCAGCTGAAGCGCATGGGCGCCTCCTGCGACTGGTCGCGCGAGCGCTTCACCATGGACGAGGGCCTGTCGCGCGCCGTCCTGAAGGTCTTCGTGGAGCTTCATCGTCAGGGACTCATCTACAAGGACAAGCGCCTTGTGAACTGGGACCCGAAGTTGCTGACTGCGATCTCCGATCTCGAGGTGCAGCAGGTCGAGACCAAGGGCCATCTCTGGCACTTCAACTATCCGCTCGAAGGCGCGGTCTACGACGCCGAAGATCCCTCGACCTACATCACCGTCGCCACCACGCGTCCCGAGACGATGCTGGGCGACACGGCTGTGGCCGTCCATCCCGAGAACGAGAAACTCGGCCATCTCATTGGCCGCAAGGTCGTGCTGCCGCTGACGGGGCGCCTCATCCCGATCGTCGGCGACACCTATGCCGATCCGGAAAAAGGCACCGGCGCGGTGAAAATCACGCCCGCGCATGATTTCAATGACTTTGAAGTCGGCCG
>CAIWVR010000132.1 GCA_903916165.1 uncultured Hyphomicrobiales bacterium
CGCGTCGTCGGCTTCTCGATCCAGTTCCGTTCGATCCGGCCCATGTAATAGGGCATGTAGCCGCCGCCATGCGAGATGCAGATCGACAGGTCCGGATAGCTTTCCAGCACGCCCTCATACATCAGCGAGGCGATGGCCATGGCCTCCTCGAATGATTGCCCGATCGAGTTCCAGAGAAAGTGCTTGCGAAAGCGCGGATCGGGATTGCCCGCCGGATGGATGTAGATCAGCGCGCCCTCTTCTGCTGCCGCCTCCCAGAACGGACGCAGGCGCGCATCGCCGATCTCCATCTCACCGACGCGCGTCGAGATGTTCATGCCGACGAAACCAAGCTCGCGCATGCAGCGGCGCAGTTCGGCGGCAGCAAGATCTGGTGCCTGCAAGGGCGCCGTCCCCAACGCCAGAAAACGCGACGGATCGCGCGCCGCGCGTGCCGCCAGCCAGTCGTTCGAACGCTGGTCGAGCGCGAGCCCTTGCGCCGCCGGTGCCCAATAGGTGCACTGGTGAACGAGGCTGGCCGACAGCACCTGCACGCCCACGCCCATCGCGTCCATATGGCCGACGCGCGCCTCCATGTCGCCCATCGAGGCGATGACGAAGGACACGCGTTCGGCAGCCGCCGCGCGCGCCTCCTCGCTCAGCACGACGCCTTCCGGCGGGCGGGTGAAGACGCTGTGCGCCTTGGTGACGTCCCAGATATCCGGGACGACGACATGGGCATGGACGTCGATCGGCCCCTCGGCCAGCTTGCGTGCAAGCACGGTGCTCATTCCGGCTGGATGCCGGCGGTCTTGATGACCTCCGCCCAGCGCTTCAGGTCACGCGCGACGATCTCTTTCAATGTGTCAGGGCCACCGCCAATGACCTGCAGGGCCTGGGCATCGAGCTTGGCCCGGATGTCTGGGTCGGCCAGCATGGCGTTGATGTCAGTGTTATATCTTGTCACGGTCTCGGTCGGCGTTCCGGCCGGCGCAAAGATCGCCCACCAATTGTCGATATCGAGGCCCGGCACGCCGGCTTCCGTCATGGTCGGTACGGAGGGCGCGAGCGCGATGCGCTTGTCGCCGGAGATCGCGAGGATCTTTACATCGCCGCCCTGCGCCAGCGAATTGGCCTGCAAGGCCGGCATGAACATGCCAGCGATGTGGCCGCCCGCCAGATCCTGCATCGCGCCCGCCAGCTGGCGGTAGGGCACATGGCGCAGCTTGCCACCGGACTTCTGGTTGAACAGTTCAAGTGCAATATGGTGCGGCGAGCCCGGCCCCGGCGAACCAAAGTTCACTTCGTCGGGCTTCTTCTTCGCCAGATCAACCAGCTCCTGCAGGGTGTTGACCCCAAGCGACTTGTGGACCGCGCAGGCAAAGACCGAATAAACGAGGCCGGCGACCGGCGCGAAATTCGCGATCGGATCGTAGGGCGCATTCTTGAACAGGCTGACATTCATGACGAGCGTGTTGGCCGTCACCAGCATGGTGAGGCCATCATGGGGCGCGCGCGCCACGGCCGCCGTGCCGATATTGCCGCTGGCACCGACGCGATTGTCGACGACGATTGTCTGTTTCCACTTGCCCTGCAAATATTGCGCGGCAATGCGGCCGATCGTGTCAGGCCCACTGCCCGCGCTGAAGGGCACGATAAAGGTGATGTTCTTGTCGCCGCCAGCGACCTGCGCCCGAGCACCGCCGCTCAGGGGCGCAAGCATTCCGCCTGCCAGCATCTGCGCAACGCCGCGACGCGTGAAATGATGGGCTGCCATGTGGCGCACTCTCCAGATCGTTTCCTCGATGGCCGGTTTTCCGGCTCGTCTGTATCTTACGACCTGGAGCGCATGTGAAAAGCCTTTTTTCCACCATGCAGGGCGGCTGTACCACCATGCAGGACAACCTGAAAATGACCGCAGCAGAACCCTTCCGCGCGAAAGCCTCATGCCGCCAGCGCAAAGGCCGCGCGCGGGCACAGGTCCTCACCCCAGGGCAAGGCAAGGCGGCGAATGTGGAGCGCAACGCCTTCCTGTCGCGCGCCAGCAGCGCGTCGACGAGATAACGTGTTGACGCGCCCCCGCGACCGACAGACACTTGACCATTGTGAATGGAATGAAGAGGTGAACATGCTTCGCGACTGGATGCGGTTTGGATTGGCGGCCCTCGCGCTCGGAGCGTCTCCCGCTGTCGCGCAGGAGCCTTTTTACAAGGGCAAAACGATCAACATCATGGTCGGCTTCGGCCCCGGTGGCGGCTATGATCTGTACGCGCGATTGCTTGCGCGCGTGCTGGGCAACCACATCCCCGGCGTCCCCAATGTCGTGGTGCAGAACATGACGGGCGCGGGAGGCGTGCGCGCCGCCAACCATGTCTTTACCGCCGCACCCAAGGACGGCCTCACCGTAGCCGGCGTCAATCAGGGTGCCGCCATGTTCCAGATGCTGGGTGGAAAGGGCGCGCAATATGATCCCGCCAAATTCGCCTGGCTGGGATCGATGGCCTATTCCAACAACACCGTCTACACGTGGCGCGCGTCGGGGATCACAAGCATCAATGACGCCAAGAAGCGCGAGGTTTCCGTCGCCGGTTCCGGCGTGATCTCGGACGCCAACATCTATCCAGCGATCCTCAACGCGCTTGTCGGCACCAAATTCAAGATCATCAACGGCTATGCCGGCACCAATGAAAGCAATCTCGCTCTCGAGCGCGGCGAGGTCGAAGGTCGTGGCGGCGGTGCCTATTCGAGCCTCGTCAGCACCAAGCCGGAATGGCTGCGCGAGAAGACCATTTCGATCCTCGCGCAAATCGGCTTCGAAAAAGAACCTGGTCTCCCCGACACGCCGCTGCTGCTCGACCTCGTGACAACCGAAGAGGCGCGCCAGATCGCAACCGTCGTCACACTGCCCACCGCCATCGGCTACAATCACTGGGTGGCGCCTGAAGTTCCTGCCGACCGCCTCGAGATGCTGCGCAAGGCCTATGCGGCGTCCCTGAAAGACCCTGAGCTGCTGGCGGATGCGAAAAAGCAGATGCTGGAGATCAGGCCGAAAACAGCGGCCGAACTCGACGCCCTGGTGAAAAAAGCGGCTGCAGTTCCGCAACCCGTTCTCGACCAGACCGCCAAGATCCTGGAGTGGTGACAGGCATTCCTGCGAGGAGCCGGAGGCACGCCTCCGTCCCCTCGCAATGATGATCGGTGTCAAACGCGCGCGCGGGCGTCCTCGATCATTTCCCACACGCGCGACGGCGACAGCGGCAGCACGTTGGGCTTGACGCCGAACGACGACAGCGCATTGGCGACTGCATTGGCGACGACACCGCCCACCGGAATGATGCCGCCCTCGCCAGCACCCTTGGCACCGAGCGGATTGGTCGGCGACGGATAACTTTCCAGCGAATGACAGCGCACGACCGGATAGTCGCTCGCCAGCGGCACCAGATAATCGGC
>CAIWVR010000133.1 GCA_903916165.1 uncultured Hyphomicrobiales bacterium
CAGCAGCAGGAATTGCCAGGGCTGGCGCATGGCGTCGAACCGCTCGCGCCAGGTGACATTCGAGACGGTGGGGGCATATTCGGGTCGCAGATGCGCGACCACGAGCGCCACCCCGATGTAGATGGCGGTGAGGATGAGACCCGGGATGAGGGCGGCCGCGAAAAGCTTGGGCACGCTCTGCTCGGCGATCGCCGCATAGATGACGAGGATGATCGAGGGCGGAATGAGAATACCGAGGCTGCCGCCCGCGGCGACCGAGCCCGTGGCGAGGCCGTCGTCATAGCCGGCCTTGCGCATTTCCGGCAAAGCGATGCGCGTCATCGTCGCGGCGGTGGCGACCGAGGAGCCGCAGACGGCACCAAAACAGGCGGATGCGAGAATGGTTGCAACCGACAGGCCGCCACGGATGCCAGACAGGCACACGCGCGCGGCGTTGAAGAGATCGGCCGAGAGCCGCGTGCTCGAGGCGACATCACCCATCAGGATGAACAGCGGGATCACCGAGAGCGTATAGGCGGAGGATGTGTCGAAGGCGTTGGTGCCCAGAATTGCAAAGGACGACTGCCAGCCGCCGACGATCGTATTGCCGACGACACCGACCAGCATCAAGGCCGCCCAGACCGGCACGCGCAGGAAGAGAAGTGCGAAGAGCGCGAGGACGCCGCAGGCGCCGACCCATTGATGGCTCACATCCGTTCTCCACCGTGCGATGTGATCACGGGCTTGGCCAGTGCGCCGAGCGCGCAGAAAAGCGTGCAGGCGAGGCCCGCAATGGCGATGGTCCACAGGAGCCAGAGCTTCAGCCCGAGTTCAAGTTTGCGGTCGCCATAGTCGAAAGCCTGGCTTGCGGGAGAGATCATCGCCCAGATCATGACGGCCAGCAGGGCGACGGTGAGGAGGTCCGACAGGCGCACCAGCGCATGAGTGACACTGAGCGGCACGAGGCTGTCGATGAGGTCAATGACGATATTCTGCCGCGCGAGGAAGCAGGCGGACAGGCCATGGAACACAAAGACCAGCAGCGACACTTCGACCACGTCATAGGCGCCGCGGATCGGACTGCCGAAGGCGTAGCGCATGGTCACATCGGCGACAATGATCATCATCATCACGCCAAGCGCCAGCATGGCGAGGCGCAATTGCGCGTCTTTCACAATATCTGCAATGCGGATCATGAGCCCGTGTCCCTGTCAGCCAAACCAACCGCGTCATTGCGAGCGCAGCGAAGCAATCCAGGCCCGGGTGTTGGGCGTGAGGCGCATGGGCCAGGCGGCATGTGCGGCCTCTGGATTGCGTCGCTGCGCTGGCAATGACGGGGGCCGGCCCGCGTCCGGGGCCGGCCTTTCAAGGCGCGTCAGCGCTGATAGGCGTCGAGGAATTTCTTGCCAGGCTTGCCTTCGCTTTCGAGCTTGGCGGTGGCCTTGTCGACGATCGGTGCGAGCGCCTTCTGCACGTTGGCGAATTCTGCATCCGGCAGTTTGCTGATGGTGACGTTCTTGCTCACCATGTAGTCGCGGCCGTGCTTTTCGCTCTCGTCGAAAGCCTTGCCGAATTGCTCGGCGCGGCCCGGGCCAGTCGTCTTTTCGATGAGCTGCCTGAGATCGTCGGGCAGCGAAGCGAATTTAGCGGGGTTCATGACAACGGCGAAGGTTGCTGTGGAAACGCCCGGTTCAAGGGAATATTTCACCACCGTGCCGAGATCGAAGCTCATGGTGGCTTCATAGGGGAAGGTCGCGCCGTCGATGATGCCCTTGGCCAATCCGTCCTGCGTCTCGGCCGGCGGCACCGGCAGCGGCACGGCGCCGAGCGCGGGAATGATCTGCGCAAATTGTTCGCCGGCATAGCGGATGCGCAGGCCCTTCAAGTCCGCGACGGTCTTGATCTGCTTGTTGGCGGTGTGGAACATCAGCGGATTGGTGACCGCCATCCAGAGAATCTTCAGGCCGTTATGTTCGGCCGCCAGATATTCCGGTGCCAGTTCCGACAGGCGCTTCGAGGTGACGGCGCTGTTGTCGCCGGCTTTCGGGTGCACATAGGGCAGGCTGACGAGTTCTGTCGTGGGATAGCGGCCGGGCGTCGCGCCATGCAGGCCGACCGC
>CAIWVR010000134.1 GCA_903916165.1 uncultured Hyphomicrobiales bacterium
CTCCGCACGAGGCGGAGGGTCAATACGCCGTCATCGTGCGTGACCTCGATGTCGGCCATGGTCAGGCCTCCAGCCAGGCGCTGGCGCCCAGCACGGCTGTGGCACTGTCCACGACGCCGCGCGCCAGCGCCGTGGCATGGGAAGCCATATCGAACACGTAAAAGCGCGCGAGTCCGCGCCAGCGGCCCTGCGGATCAGCCTCGGCCTGCGCGCATTGCGCCAGCGCCACGCCGCCCAGCGCCAGAGCAAACAGGCGCAGGAAGGGGGCGGCACCGGCCAGTGCGGCGGCAGGTTTATCTGCGAGCCGTGCAGTCAACCAACCACCCGCATGCTCCAGCGCGTCAAAGGCCTCCATGAGACGTGGCGACAGCTCGGCATCGAGACCGTCCACCGCCGCGCGCAGCCGCGCGACTTCGGCGCGGAAGGCGGTGCCCTCCGACAGGCTGAGCTTGCGCGTGACGAGATCGATCGCCTGAATGCCGTTGGTGCCTTCATAGATCGCGGCAATGCGCGCATCACGCATCAATTGCGCGGCGCCGGCCTCCTCAACAAAACCCATGCCACCAAAGACCTGCACGCAAAGCGAGGCGTTTTCATTGGCAATGTCGCTGCCATAGGCTTTGGCAACCGGCGTCAGCAGGCCGGCGCGCTCCTGCGCGGCGCGACGAATGTCCGCCGTTTCGCCGCGATGCGACAGGTCGATGGCATTGGCCGTCATGTAGCAAATGGCGCGCGCGGCGGCGGTGGCAGCTTGCATGGAGAGCAACATGCGCTGCACATCGGGATGTCGCAGGATGGCGCTCATCGGCGCGGGATCGCCCGGCACCCGGCCCTGCTTGCGCTCGCGCGCAAAGGCGAGCGCGGTCTGCGCCGCGCGATCCGCCATGCCGACGCCCTGCAAGCCCACGGCGAGGCGCGCATTGTTCATCATCGTGAACATGCAATTTAGACCGCGATTTTCCTCGCCGATCAGCCAGCCTGCGGCGCCCTCATACAGCATGGTGCAGGTGGGCGAGCCATGAATGCCCATCTTGTGCTCGATGCCGCCGCAGCGCAGCGCATTGCGCGCACCGATGGCGCCATCGGCGCCGACCAGAAACTTCGGCACGAGAAACAGCGAAATGCCACGCGTGCCCGCTGGCGCATCGGGTAGCCGCGCGAGCACGAGATGGACGATATTATCCGTCATGTCGTGGTCGCCATAGGTGATGTAGATTTTCTCGCCGGTGATGGCATAGGCGCCATTGCCCGTGCGCTCGGCCCGCGTGCGCAGCGCGGAGAGATCGGAGCCCGCCTGCGGCTCGGTGAGATTCATGGTCCCCGACCATGCGCCCGAGACGAGGCGCGGCAGATAAAGCTGGCGCAAATCATCGCTGCCATGCGCAGCCAGCGCCTCGATGGCGCCGAGACTGAGCAACGGGGCCAGCGCGAAGGCCATATTGGCGCCATTCCACATGTCGAGGCAGGCCGCGTTGAGCAGATGCGGCAGGCCCATGCCGCCGTGGTCCTCGGCTGCCGTGATGCCCATCCAGCCGCCCGCGATCCATTGCGCATAGGCCTCGCGCCAGCCCGGCGAGGTACGCACGACGCCCTTGTCGAATGTGGCACCCTGCGTGTCGCCGATGCGAAACAGCGGCGCCAGAGCGCCTTCGGCCATTTTCGCGGCCTCGTCGAGAATGGCGGCGGCGGCACCGTTCGACAGGTCAGGATAGAGGTCTGGCGTCAGCCCTGCCGCATGGGTCATGATGAACAACATGTCAGCGACAGGCGCGCGATAGACCATTTTCGTCTCCCTGACCGGGCCACGCGGCTTGACGGCGACCCTGATCGGACCGACAAACACGACGCCCCCTTTTGGTTCATGTCTAAACTATTTTATGATCGAG
>CAIWVR010000135.1 GCA_903916165.1 uncultured Hyphomicrobiales bacterium
GGCTCGGCTCCCAGATTTGAAACTTGTGACCCAGCCCCACGAAGGTGACTTCCGAAGAAATGCCCGCGTGGTGCTTGACGCTGTCCGTCAGGATGACACGGCCCTCCGTGTCGACCTTCAATATTTCGCTCGTCCCCAGCAGGGCCGTCGAGAACAGATCCCGCTCCTCCGAATAGGGCGGCAGCCGCTCCAGCAACCCGTCGATCTCCCGCAGCAGCGCATGTCCACCGCAATCGACCGCCTGCGCATCCAGCGACGGGTGAACGTAGAGACCTTCGAATCCGTCGCGCGCCAACACACCCCGAAACGTGGCCGGTATCGAGACCCGGCCCTTCGCATCGAGCCGGTTGGTGGAGTGCGAAACGAAACGATCCAAAACGCCCGCCCAACTGGGAGCACACATCCCGCAAGTCCTTCGGCACGTCACCAGTCACCAGCCGAGCCATGACGCGACGTTCATCGCGCCCGTGAAACGCCTTGGACACTGATACGCCAAACGGGATGATTTGGGATAGCATGGGATGATATGGGGGTCAACGACGAAGCGCACCAGACCGGGACAGTCTCGCGGATGCTGCCATTAGGTGCAGTTAACATTAACGAATGGTTGAATCCGCACGGGTTTGACGGTGAAAGCCGGGTTTGCGGCAAGCTATTGCCGCGGATCCTGTTGCAAGAGGACAAATTCCCGCATAAAGATATCTTTATATCTTGAACCCCGCGGAGCCGACTATGACGCAGGTCTCGCCTTCCCTGCTCATCACTGCCCTTGAAGCGGCTGGAGAGATCACGCGCCTGCGCCTGCTTGCGCTGCTCTCCGAAGCCGAAGTCACCGTCAGCGAACTGGTCACCATTCTTGGTCAATCCCAACCGCGCATTTCGCGTCATCTGAAGCTTCTGGCGGAAGCCGGCCTCATCGAGCGTCACCGAGAGGGTGCCTGGGCGTTTTTCCGGCTGGCTGATCGCGGCGCTTTGGGCGAGGTCGCCCAAGCCATTGTCGGGCGGCTGGAGCGCGCCGACCCGCTGCTCGCCACCGACCACGCCCGCCTTGCCGAAGTGCGCCAGTCGCGAGCCGAACAGGCCGCCCGCTATTTCGCCGAACAGGCTGGCGACTGGGATCGCATCCGGTCGCTGCATGTCCCCGAAGAGCGCGTCGAAGCCGCGCTCGCCGAGATTGTCGGGACGCGCCACTTCCATGCCGTGCTCGATCTCGGCACCGGCACGGGTCGGATGCTCGAACTGCTCGCCGCCCATGCCAACCGCGCCGTCGGGCTTGACCAGAGCCCCGCCATGCTGAATGTCGCGCGCGCCCGGCTCGACCATGGCGGCTTCCGCACTGTGCAATTGCGCCAGGGCGACATCTACGCCCTGCCCGTCGAGCGCGACGGCTATGACCTCGTCGTCATCCATCAGGTGCTGCATTATCTCGACGACCCTGCACGCGCACTCCGCGAGGCGGCGCGCACGCTGCGCCCGGGCGGGCAGCTCGTCATCATTGATTTCGCGCCGCATGAGCTTGAGTTCCTGCGCGAGAAACATGCCCATCGCCGGTTGGGCTTCAGCCATGCCGAAGTCGGGACGCTGCTTGAAGAGGCGGGACTTGCCGTCGAGAGCAAAAGCGATCTCACGCCGCAAGCCAATGAATCCGACCGGCTCACCGTGTCGATCTGGGTCGCCCGCGACCGTCGCATCGTCACCGATCTCATTCCCGCACGCGAGGTGGCGTGATGAATTCCGCGCAACGCCCGAGCCGCAATGGCA
>CAIWVR010000136.1 GCA_903916165.1 uncultured Hyphomicrobiales bacterium
CCTTGCCCGGATCGATCCCGGCATGGCGCAGCATGGCCTGTACCATTGGAACGGCACCGGAGGCGAGGCTCAAAACACCGATGCGCTTTCCGGCGAGGTCCTTGACCTCCCGAAGCGGGCTCGTGGACGGCAAGACGATCTCATAGCCGCTGCCCCATTCCTGAAGATAAACGGCCTTGACGGGAAGCCGTGGCGATCGCTGCTTCGCGGCAAGCAATTCCATCATCCCGACATGACCGACATCCACCGCCCCGGATGTGAGAAGCTGGATGACGGCGGCGGAACCGGCGATCGTCATGAAGTCTGCGTCGATGGATAGCGCCTTGTAGAAGCCCGTCGGAATCCCCAGAAACATAAAACCCTGATCAGGCCTTGCAACCGCTGCCGCGCCCAGGAATTTTATTTTCGAGGTGCCCTGAGCAGAAAGGCGGGGTATTGAAACGGCACCAGCACCGGCAAGTGCCGCAGCGCCTGTGAGAAACGTGCGTCTTTCAAGTTTCATGGCCGCTCTCCAGCTCGCTTGATCATGATCCAGCTTGCACTTTATGCGTCGGCAGAAAGGCCTCCGCAAAGATTTCATTGTCGTTCATGCCCGCCTCATGCAGCCACGCGCGCGTAGCTTTGATCATTCCGGGTGGGCCACATAAGTAAGCATGACTGGCAGGAGATATCTCTACGCCGCTCAGCGCATCGACGGTCGTTCCGCGTAAACCGCTCCAGCCGACACCCGCATGCATGGCAACAATAATGGCGCTGGCATGCGCAAATTGTGCGAGGCAGGCGGCAATCCGCTCCTGGTAAAAGATGTTTTCACCGATGGTGACACCAAAAACCAAAGTTACACTGTCGGGAGGCGTAGGCAAACGTGTCAACGTCTCAAGCATGCTCAGCATGGGCCCGATCCCGGTGCCTCCAGCGACCATCAGCAAACTGCGATCTGGTCTGCGCAGAAAGAACCTTCCGTATGGACCAGACACCCGCATCTTGTCACCGGGGCGGGCGTGCCCGCTGAGCCAGCCGCTCATTTCGCCACCTGGGACGAGCCGAATTGCGAAAACCGCTTCTTTCTCGCCTGGAGGCATAGCAAAGGAATAGCTCCGGCTGACGTTCTGGCCGGGGACGTCAAGATGAGCATATTGGCCGGGCAGAAAATCGAAAGGCTTACCGTCATCAGCCGTAACGCGCAGTTCAAGGACGTCGGCGGCGATAGGTTCGAGCCGCGTAAGTGTCACGGAACGCGGCAAGGGTGCCTTGCCACGCCGCGCTTGCGCAAGCGGATAGTTAAATTCGATGACGCAATCTGAACGCGGAGACATTCGGCACGCGAGCACGAAACCGCTGGAGCGCTCGGATGGAGGCAAAGCATCCGCACTGAAATCATCAAGCAGGAACTCGCCGGTCTGGCAGCTGGCCTTGCAGGTTCCGCATGCCCCTTCACGACAATCGACGAGGAGCTTGAGCCCGTGCCGGTTCGCCGCCTGGACAATGGTTTCTTCTTCCGCGCAGCGGATAGTGATGGTCTCGTGATTCGAAAACAGAAGCGTCACATCGCGCAAAGTCACGAAAAAACCTCTTCCAGAGAGCGGTCGATAACACTCCGAATTTTTGATAATCTTGTCAAGTTACAAAAATGAAGGCTGTTCACGAGGATCTGAACGCCCCGGAACCGGGTAGACCCCATGAAACTGAAGACGAGTTTGTCCGAGAACATCGCGGCGTTCTCTTCGTCCGTCGTTCCTGATGATGCAGCCATCATGACACGCTGGCCCATACCGTCTGAACCCGGATACGTCTGGGCGCGGGATATCCCGTTCGCCAGGGCGAAGCCCAAGCCTGTGCCCTGAAAACAAATGGATCAAGCGAGTTCTCGAGATGTTCTGTCACCCGCAGAGGGAGAAACCAGAGTGAGGCATGGCATGTGATCCTCAAGAACCGGACGCGGCTTCAAACCTCCGACCTGCCGGGGGGACAAGAATGCCACATCAGAGATTTGAGATATGAGTTCAGCTGTCAGCCTATCAAACGGGGATCAACCATCTGACCCGTGGCGAGGTAGATTTTACCGGCACCGAGACAATTCGGGCACCGCACGAGCCACCTCAGCATGCAACCACCGCTTGCGAGATCATTCGAAAAAAGCTTAAATTCTCTCCTATACCTTGAAGAGCCTGCGTTCGAATACGTGACGATTTTTTTTAAGCTTGTCTGACGACGGACACTGCATTCAAACTCGTAGGAGTCATGTGGGATGGCCAAGAACCAGAACGGAAGCTTCGAAGCGCAGGGCGATAGCGGGCCCGACCGCCGCAGCGTGCTCCTCGCTTCACTTTTGGCAGGTGCGGCAAGTATAGCCGCCACGTCGTCTGAAGCTGCCCCAGCTTTTCTTGACATAAAAAAACTGGAGAAAGCGCGACGCTATCTGATCAGGAACGCCATTATTTTGTCGGTTGATCCAGATGTTGGTGATTTTGCAAAAGCAGACATGCTTGTCGAGAATGGAAAGATCAGGGCGATTGCGCCATCGCTTTCTGTCAGTGCCGAGACGCTTGTTGTCGATGGCACAAACCGCATTTTGATTCCAGGCTTTGTCGATACGCACAGCCATTCTTATCAAGGCCTGCTGCGTGGCCTGTTGCCCAATGGTGTGGTCATGCCCGACTATGATCGGGACATTCAGAAGACTATTACACCCCACTATACGGCGGAGGATGCCTATCAGGGTGTGTTGATCACGGCTCTCGGATTTGTCGATCTGGGAACGACGACCATGATTGATATTTCGCAAGTGGCGCATACTCGAGATCATGTTGAAGCCAATATTCAAGCGTTGCGAGATTCCGGCATGCGCTCAGTCTTTGCCATGTCGCGTGGTATCGGGCCAGGCTCGCAATATCCTGACGGAATGAAATATCTCCTGCCGCAGCATTTTTCATCGCAGGACCAACTCCTCACTCCGGCGCTTTCAGTCTCTGTCGAGAAAGAGTCCTTTCTCTCGGCGCGGCAATATGGTTTGCGCGCAGTTCTGCACATAAGGGTCAATTCGGCACCTCTTGTCGCACTCTCCCAAGCGGGCGTTCTGCGGGAGGGAGACCTTTTTGTTCACTGCGCGCATCTCAATAAGGATGCCTGGAAAATTATCATCGACACAGGCGGGCGCACCTCTCATTCGCCCGTGGTGGAAATGTCAATGGGTCATGGTTATCCTGCCATTCAGGATGCCCTGGACGCCGGTGCACGGCCGAGCTTGAGCTGTGATCATGCTGCGACCGTCGGCATGGACATGTTCGGGATGATGCGCGCCGCTTTCGACATCCAGCGACTGGCAATCCAGCAGCGGCAGAGGAGCGGCGAAAAGGATACGCAGAAGCTTTTGACCTGTCGGGAAGTGTTGCAATTCGCCACTTTGAATGGCGCGCGGGCGGCAGGCCTTGATCACAAGATCGGATCTCTCACGCCGGGCAAGGAGGCGGACTTCCTCATGCTGCGAGCGGACGATCTCAGCATCTGGCCGTTGAACAATGCCTATGCCGCAGCTGTCAATCTCATGTCGGCAGGACATATCGAAGGTGTCTTCGTGGCAGGCAAGGTCAAAAAATGGCAGGGGCGTCTCCTCGGCGTCGACAAGAACAAAGTTTTAAGAGAGGTCGCGCGTTCACGCGACAATGTTCTCCAGAAAGCGCAATTCTCCATCGGTCTGACAGCTTAAACGAAAAAGGAAAATAACATGCATTATACAATGTGGCGCGGTGTAGTTGGACTTGTAAAACCCACGCGCCGTCCCGGTTCTCTAGAAGAGCTTATTCGTATGCTTCCGCAGGGTATCGGGATTGTTCCGTTGCTGCTCAATGTGCGTGAGGGCAGCCATGACGAGTTTTCTTCTGCCATTCCCTTTTATGAAAAATATGTCGCAGAATTGGCCGAGCAGGGGATGGACATGATTCATCCCGGTGGCACGCCGGCCTTCATGATGCTCGGTTATGACGGAGAGCGCCGCACGACCGATAATTGGTCCGAAAAGTACAAGACCCCGGTTTTCACGGCAGGGCAAAATCACGTCTGCGCGCTGCGTTCAATGGGGATCAAATCATTTATTGGTGCCAGCTATTCGAAACTTCAAAATCAGATTGTCACCAAATATATGACGGAAGCCGGTTTTCAGGTGAAATCCATGGAACCAATTGACGTACCGTTTCACCAGGCGGGACAAATCTCTCCAGAAGAATGTTACGCACATGTCAAAAAACTTTTCGTGGACGCAGGCGGCGCTGACGGCATTTACATTCAGGGCGGTGCCTGGCGCACGGAAGGTATTGTCGAGATGCTGGAGAAAGATCTTCAGGTGCCCGTTGTCCATGCGAATGTGGCCCAGGCTTGGGAGATTATGAAGCGGCTTCGGGTGCATGAGCCCAAGCAGGGTCTTGGCACGTTGCTGCGCGAACTTCCTGCCATGATCGAATAGGTTTTGCCATGAAAAATGTCATCATACCTTTGCTGCTTCTTGTTTCCGGGATCAACCCGTTGCTTGCCCAGGAATCGCAAGGCAAAAGCCTCAACCTCTTTGTCGGAACGACAAGTGGCGGCGGGTATGATGTCTATGCTCGTGTACTTGCGCATCACTGGGGACGGTATCTTCCGGGACGTCCGCCGGTTGTGGTGAAGAATATGCCAGGTGCGGGCGGTTTAACCTTGGCCAATTATATTTATAATCAGGCGCTGCGCGATGGATCTGAGATCGCGACCATGCAAAGCGGCGTGATCTTCGAAAAACTTTATCACACGCTTTCGCCCAATGGAGCCAATGCGCGCTTCGAGGCGCAAAAATTTGGTTGGATAGGAAGCGCGCTGCGTTCGACCTATGTAACCATCACATGGCACGGTTCGGCGGTGAAGACGCTGGAGGATGCAAGGCACACGGACGCTGTTCTCGGGGCGTCCACCACAAGTTCTGATAATTTTCTTCTGGCGGTCCTCGGCAACAAATTGCTCGGAACGAAATTCCGGATCGTTCACGGCTATCAGGGCTCAAATGCAACTGACCTCGCCATCGAGCGAGGCGAAATAAACGGGGCTGCCGGAAAGGACTGGACCACACTGACAACGTCGCGGCCCGATTGGCTGAGGGACAGGAAAGTCAATATTATCGTTCAGATGGGAATGCAGAAACATCCCGCAATCCCGGATGTCCCCTCAGCTTTGGAGCTTGCAGCCAATGATGAGGACCGCGCCATGATGGAATTGGTTTTTGCCAAGTTTAACCTGTCGCGTCCATTCCTTGGGCCACCGAATATGACTACAAAAGTCTTGCAGGATTTACGGGACAGTTTTGTCTCTGTCCTGAAAGATGAGGAGTTTTTGCAGGAGGCAAGAAAAACCGGCATGGAAATTGATCCCGTGTTCGGGGACGAGGCTGAAAAACTGGTGAACCGATTGCTGCAGACGCCAGAAGTGCAGGCGCAAAAGATGAGAGATCTGCTCAAGCCGTGATCTTTTTGAGATTTTTTCCAGAACAATTGCGATTTATCTTCGCACATGAAGTTACATTTGTTGAATGTGATGGGCTTCGAGGGGGCTGGGCTCGTCTCCATCGGCCGGACACTTGTGGGGGAAGTGAGGCTGCGAAGCATGGCGGCCGGGAAGTTTGTATCTGGCCCGATTACGTAGCGGCAGGTTTTTGCCCGCCTTGGGCGGGGTGACCGCTGACGGGTGGCACAGGTCACCCCGCGCCCGATGCCAGCTGTCGCCTGCATGGCTGTTCCCGCGCGTGCAAGCCGAACCGGCGCCGCGGTCGCCATATATCCGCTGTTCATGGGCAGCCAAGACGGATCGGTCCTGTGGCCCTCGATCGCAATCGGGTTCTCGATGCCAGGTCATCTGCGGGATGCGAGGGCAGCATCACCGGAAATGATGTGTGGATAAGCAACATCAGGGCGCACTCAACACTCCCGGACGGTTTGGATCGATCATGCGGCAAGGTCGACCCGCCCCGGCGGGGTAGGCCCTCAGGCCGGGCCTCATGCCGCAGACAGAGTCACGTCCGGCACAGCAGATGTGCCGGACGGATCGCCGGGATGGAGGTCAGAAGGTGACGTCTCCGCGCAGGGACAAGCCATGCGACCGCGTCTGCCGCGAGACGTCGCTGGTGTAGGCCCCCCTGAACTTAAACGCATCAGTGCCGACCGTCACGCCACCGTCAATTTTGAGAACATCCTTCGGGGCTTTTGTGCCAGCAACCTCCCACGGAAAGCCGCGGGCTGCGAGCGACTCGGCCTTGACCCATCGATTGCGGTCGGTTTCGCGCACCCATTGCG
>CAIWVR010000137.1 GCA_903916165.1 uncultured Hyphomicrobiales bacterium
GCAGGGCCTGGCGACCGCCATCGGCCATGACCTGGTCTACCGCCTGCACGACCGCGGGGCGATCACCAGCCGCAGGCTGGCGACAACGCGCCTCGCGCTCCTGGCGGCGGGGCTACTCGTTGGCATGGCCGTCCTGCGGTTCCATCCCGACACGCGTGTCTTGCTGGCCCTGTCGCTGGCGCTCTGCGCGGTCGGGATCGCGCCGCTGCTGATGCTGAGCTTCTGGCCCCCGGCAGGGGGGCTGGAGGCTGTGGTGGCCCTTGCCACAGGGCTGGGCGTGGCTGCCGTTACGGGCAAGGTCATGCTGGTGTTTGGCGCGCCAATGGCGGAAGCCATGGGAGCCGGCGCACTGGTGGGCGCGGCGGCCGCCTTCACTGCCGGTGTGCTCGCAAGCTTGCGTCAGGGAGCCGACCGCACGCATGGCGCGGCTTTTCGGCACCGCATGTTTCAGGCCGGCAAAGAGGTCTTGATCCCCGACAAGGGTGCCTGACATCAGACATGCGGCCTGGCCGCATCGTCGAACCCGGACGTCACGCACATCGTCACGACATACGTGACAAAGCGGTTCCGGTTACGACCGCGCTTTTGTCGCACCGCGGTCGGTGAGCAATGTTTCCAGCGATTCGAGCACGTCGGCATCTCGCGCCGGCTTGTCCCAGCGGATCCGGGAGACGCGCGGAAACCGCATCGCCACCCCCGATTTATGACGCGTCGAACGGTTCAGCCCCTCGAAGGCGATTTCCAGCACCAGCCCCTGCTCGCGCGAGACATCGAGTTCGCGCACCGGCCCGAACCTGTTGCGCGTGTGGGTGCGCACATATCTGTCAAGCTCTTTCAGCTCCTCGTCGGTGAAGCCGAAATAGGCCTTGCCCACCGGCACGAGTTCCTCGCCGCGCCAGACGCCGAATGTGTAATCCGAATAGAAGGACGAGCGCTTGCCGTGGCCGCGCTGCGCATACATCAGCACGGCGTCAATATTGAAGGGTTCGCGTTTCCACTTGAACCACAGGCCTTTCGGGCGACCCGGCACATAGAGGCTGTCGCGCCGCTTCAGCATCACGCCCTCGATCGCCCCAGCGTCTTTGCCCGCTCCTGCGCCAGCCGGATTGCCGCGCGCAGCGGCAAGATCGTCCCAGGACGCAAAATCCACCAGTGCCGACAGATCGAGCCGCGGATGCGCAAAGCGCTGCACGACAGAGGCGAGACGCTCGCGCCGTTCGACAAAGCCCAGCGCCCGCAGGTCCTCGCCATTCTCCGACAGAATATCATAGGCCCGGATCTGTGCTGGATATTGCGCGACAAGTTTCGCCGACACATTCTTGCGGTTGAGCCGCTGCTGCAGGATGGAAAACGGCTCCACCAGTCCATCATTCACGATCAGCAATTCACCGTCGATGGCGACATCGCCGAAACGGACGTCAGCAAGCATGTCGTTCAGATCGGGAAAGGCGCCCGACACATCCTCGCCCGTGCGTGAGTACAGTCCCGTCACGCGGGTGCCATCGGCGCCAGTGCCCGCGACCGCCTGCACGCGAATGCCGTCCCATTTCCACTCAGCGGTGAACTCGGCGGGGTCGAGCTTGTCGAAATCGGCCTCGTCGAGCGCATGCGCGAGCATCGGCGTGCGGAACGGCACGGGATTGCTGGCGACGGGCTTGCCCGCGCGCCCCTCGACCCAGGCGAACAGAGCGATGTAGGGCGGCGCAACGCCGTGCCAGACCTCCTCGATCTCGTTGGGCGGCAGATCGCCCAGCGCCGCAAGCGCGGTCTTGGCCAGCCGCGCAGAGACGCCGATGCGCAGCGATCCGGTGATCAGCTTGAGCAGCGCCCAGCGTCCGGTCTCGTCGAGCTGGTCGAGCCAGCTCGCCAGCAGCGCCGGCAGGTCCCGCTTTTCAGTTTCCTGCAGCGCCACAACGACATCCGCAAGGGTGGGCGGCGGCGCATTGCGACGGTCGTCGTTGGGCGCGGGCCACAGGAGGGCAACCGTCTCCGACAGGTCGCCGACATAATCGTAGGACATTTCGAACAGCACGGGGTCGGTGCGCTCGGCAATCAATGTGCGAATGATCGCGGGCTTGGCCTGCGCAAAGGTGAGCCCGCCGGTCATGGCGGCCAGCGCATAGCCGCGTTCGGGATCTTCCGTGCGGCGAAAATAGTCGCTCATCAGGCGCAGCTTGTTGTTGCGCGACGCCTCGTAGGCGAGACGGTCGAGCAGTTGCGCAAAACGATTCACGCGGTTTCCTCCGCGCTGGCTTCAGCCTCTTCGTCGCCATAACCGATCATGTGCAGCGGTTGCGCATCGATGCCACGCGCGCGGCACCAGTGGACGATGGCGTCCTCGGCACCGTGCGTGACCCAGATTTCCGACGCGCCGGTCTCGACGCAGGTCGCGCATAGCTCGTCCCAGTCGACGTGATCGGAAATCACCATTGGCAGTTCGACGCCGCGCTGGCGCGCCCGCGCCCGGACGCGCATCCAGCCCGACGCAAAGGCCGTGACGGGATCGGGAAATTTGCGCGACCACAGGTCGTTCAATTGTCCCGGCGGACACAGGACGATCTCGCCGCCCAGCTGCGCGCGGTCGGCCGCCGCCACCTTGCGGATCTCGCCGAGTTCGATGCCGCGCGACTGATAGAAGGCCGTGATCTTCTCCATCGCGCCGTGAATCCAGATCGGCCGCTCCCATCCCGCCTCGCGGATGAGCTTCATCACGCGCTGCGCCTTGCCAAGCGAATAGGCGCCGACGAGATGCGCGCGTTCGGGAAACAGCTTGCAGGATGCGATCAGCCTGGCGACTTCCTGCGCCGCGACGGGATGCCTGAAAACGGGCAGGCCGAAGGTCGCCTCGGTGACGAAGGAATCGCAGCGCAGCAGCTCGAACGGGGCGCAGGTCGGGTCATGCGCGCGCTTGTAATCCCCGGAAATGACGACGCAGCCTGCCTTGCCGACAAGCCTGATCTGCGCGGACCCCAGCACGTGCCCCGCCGGATGGAAGCTGGTGGC
>CAIWVR010000138.1 GCA_903916165.1 uncultured Hyphomicrobiales bacterium
GAGTTTCCGAAGCCGAACCGTGTATCCACGGGCCTGCAAGAGTGCTCCGAGGGCCGCAGACGCAAGCCCCTTGCCGAGCGATGACACCACGCCGCCGGTGATGAAAATGTACCGCGCCATGGGAGTTGAGACCTATCTTGTTCGCCGCAGTCCGGAAAGCCAAAAATGCTGTCGGGGCGGCATGATCCACAAAGCTTCAGCATTCGTCATTGCGAGCGAAGCGAAGCAATCCATCTCAAAGACTGCCGTCAGATGGATTGCCGCGTCGCTCAGCTCCTCGCCATGACGAAGTCGCAATGACGAAATGGAGAGCCCACAAAAAAGGGCCGGAAGATCCGGCCCCTTGTTCCGATCCCTATTGACCCGGGCGAGGTGCCTCTGGCGCAGCCGGGGCCGCTGGTGCCGCCGGGGCTTGCTGGTCGATTCGCTTGAGCTGGTCGAGCAGGTCTCCGCCGGCCGGGGCCGACTGGCCCGGAGCGACACGATCGAGGACCGAAGTAGGTGCGCGGCCCCAGTTTGCGAGCAGGGTGAGACCAAGCGAGGTGATGAAAAAGATGGTTGCCAGAATGGCAGTGGCGCGGGTGAGCGCATTCGTCTGCCCGCGGCCGGTCATGAAGCCGCCACCGCCACCAATGCCAAGCGCGCCGCCTTCGGAACGCTGCAGGAGAACAACCGCGACGAGCGCGACAACGACCATCAGGTGAACGACGATGAGAACGGTTTGCATGGACTCGAGGCTTCCATCAAGGAGGCGCAGACCGCAGTCAGCGCCGGGATTGAGGGCGTTCTACATCAGCCGTGCCGCCGGGTCTATCCCGGAGGCACGCCCGCGGGGCAAGCGGTGCGCCGCTCAGCCCTTGTAGGCTGCGGCAATACCCAGAAAATCCTTCGCGGTCAGGCTTGCACCACCCACGAGAGCACCGTCGACATCCGGCACGCCCATGAGTTCAGCGGCATTGGAGGGTTTCACCGAGCCGCCGTAGAGCAGCCGAACCCCGGCGCCCTCGACGGCACCGAGCTTCACGGCGCGCGCCCGCAAAAAGGCGTGAACCTCGGCCACGTCCTGCGCGGTCGGCGTCAGGCCGGTGCCAATGGCCCAGATCGGCTCATAGGCGATGACCAGCGTCGCGGCGGTCGCACCGGCCGGCCATGATTCGTCCATCTGCTGTCCCACGACCGACAACGTCTCCCCGGCCCGGCGCTGCGCCTCGCTTTCGCCGACGCAAACGATGGCGATGAGACCGGCTGTGATCGCCGCTTCGGCCTTGGCGCGCACCTGCGCGGACGATTCGCTGTGATCCGTGCGGCGCTCGGAATGGCCGACGATGACATAAGTCACGCCGAGGTCCTTCAACATCTGGGCCGAGACGTCGCCGGTATGGGCACCGCTGACCTTGGCGTGGCAATCCTGCCCGCCAATGGCGAGTTCGGAGCCTTGCGCCAGTTCGACGGCGAGGCTGACGAGGGTCGCGGGCGGGCATATCGCCGCCTCGGCGCGTCCAAACGCGCCAGCCATGACGCCATCGCGGATCGCCGCAAGTTCGGGAAGCGAGGCCTTCAGGCCGTTCATCTTCCAGTTTCCGGCGACAAGCGGACGCGGACGGATGGTCATGAGATCAGGGCTCCAGTTTCGACAGACGGTGCAAGCAAATAACAGAGGCAAGGGGTTGTTCCAAGCCGGGCTCCCGGAACGCATCCCACCCCCTGCATTGCATCGCTCCCGCCCCGTCCTTATAGTCCGCGACCGCGGCGCAGGTTGTTTGCGCCGCCACATGAAACCCGGATTGAGACAATGCTTGAAGGCATGCGCCGCGGCGCGCAGAACTGGCTTGGGAAGACGGTCCTCACGATCCTGTTCGGGACCATGATCATCTCATTCACGATCTGGGGCGTGGGCGACGTTTTCCGTGGCATTGGCGTCAGCAATATTGCGGAAGTTGGCTCGACCAATATCTCGACCGTCGATTTCCGCAGCGCCTACCAGACCCAGCTGCAAAACCTGCAGCGCCAGGCGCGGCGCGCCATCACCAATGAGCAGGCCCGCGCCTATGGACTCGACCGCCAGGTGCTCGGCCGCATGATCGCCGATGCCGCGCTGGACCAGAAAGTTGCCGAACTGCGGCTCGCCATGTCCGACGAAGACATTGCGCGCGCCATTCTTGAGGACCCGACGTTCAAGGGACCCGACGGCCGTTTCGATCGTGGCCGCTTCAACGACATCCTGCGCGACAACGGCTTCAATGAAATGAGCTTCGTGCGCGACCAGCGCCGCGTCTATCTGCGCCGCGAGCTGGGCGATGCGCTGTCGGGCAATATCAGGCCACCGGAGGCGACTGTCGAGGCGATCCACCATTTCGCCAATGAAACCCGCTCGACGGATTATTTCGTGCTGACGGAAGCCGCAGCCGGCGAGATCGCGCAGCCCGCGCCCGCCGACCTCCAATCCTGGTTCGACGCCCGCAAGGCAAACTGGCGCGCGCCCGAATATCGCAAGGTGGTGACGCTCGCGGTCACCCCGCTGACGCTGGCCGATCCAGCCCAGGTGTCCGACGCCGAGGCCCGTACGCAATATGACCGGATCAAGGGCGACCGCTTCGGCCAGGCGGAAACGCGCGAGCTGCAGCAGATCGTCTTTTCAACCGAGGATGAGGCGAAGGCCGCCGCCGAGAAGATCAAGGGCGGTGCCGCCTTCGCCGACATCGCAAAGGAGCGCAATCTCGCCGATGCCGACATCGATCTGGGCACCGTGACCCGGCCAGCCATCGCCGATCCGGCGGTGGCGGAAGCGGCCTTTACAACGGTTTCGGGCGAGGTCAGCGCGCCGGTGAAGACCCGCTTCGGTTTCGCGCTCGTGCGCGTCGGCGCGGTCAAGGCCGCCAACGTGCGCGCCTATGAAGAGGTTGCCGATGGTGTGAAGCGCGAACTCGCCGTCTCCCGCG
This sequence comes from uncultured Hyphomicrobiales bacterium, assembly GCA_903916165.1. Classification (GTDB taxonomy): domain Bacteria; phylum Pseudomonadota; class Alphaproteobacteria; order Rhizobiales; family Beijerinckiaceae; genus Terripilifer. Next base: position 2,940 of record CAIWVR010000138.1, read on the forward strand.
CCCGTTCGCGCGCGCAGCAGGTCCGCGACAAGATCGAGGACGAGCGCTCGTCGGGCAAGCCGCTGGCGGAGGCCGCGAAGATCGCGGGCTTCGATGTTACGATCATCGACGCCATCGACCAGACGGGGCTCGACAAGAAGGGTAACAAGGTTGTCCTGACCGAGGCCGAATCGGTGCTGCGCGCCATCTTCGCCTCCGACATCGGCGTCGATAACGAGCCGGTCACCACGCGCGACAATGGTTATGTGTGGTTTGAGATCGCCGCCACCGAGCCTGCGCACGAACGCAACCTCGATGAGGTCAAGGACGAGGTTTTGAAAGCCTGGCGCGATGATGAATTGCGCCGTGCGCTGGCCAGCAAGGCGGCAGATCTGGTGAAGGCCATCGAGGGCGGCCAGAGCTTCGAGGACGCGGCGAAAGCCGTTGGCGGCGAGGTCAAGACCTCCAGCACTGTCAAGCGCGGTGGGGCGGAGGGCCTGTCGCCAGGCCTCGTGGCGCAGGTCTTCAATACGCAGGTCGGCAAGGCCGGTTCAGCGGCAGGTGATGGCCTGACGCGCGTCGTCTTCCAGGTCAACGACAGTGTCGTACCGCCTTTCGAGGCGGATTCGGACGAGGCCAAATCCATCGCGGGCCAACTCGCGACGACCTATTCTGACGACATTCTGACGCAATATCTCGCCAAGGTACAGTCGGATCTTGGCGTCAAGATCAACGCGGGCGCGCTGAACCTGGCGATGGGCGGCGGCGACGCCTATTGAGAAGCGGCTGACATGTTCGAACCTTCCTTCGAGGCCTTTGAGCCCGCCTATGCCGCGGGGACGCCCGTGCTCGTCTCGACCAGGCTCGTCGCCGATCTGGAAACGCCGGTCTCGGCCTTCCTGAAATTATCGGCGGGCCGGGCCGGCAATGTCTTCCTGCTCGAATCTGTCGAAGGCGGTGCCGCGCGCGGTCGCTATTCCATGATCGGCCTCGACCCCGACGTGATCTGGCGCGCCAATGGCGACAGGTCCGACATCAACCGCCGTGCGCTGACTGACCGCGACGCATTCATGCCCTGCCCGGGAAAACCGCTCGACGCCCTGCGCGCACTGATCGCCGAATCCGCCGTGCCCGATTTCGAGGGCCATGCGCTGCCGCCGATGGCGGCGGGCGTGTTCGGCTATCTCGGCTATGACATGGTGCGGCAGATGGAGCGCCTTGCTCCTGCCAAGGCCGATCTGATCGGCGTGCCAGAAGCGGTGATGATCCGCCCGACGCTGATGGCGGTGTTCGATTCGGTGCGCGACGAACTCACCATCGTCACGCCCGTGCGCCCACAGGCGGGCATCAGTGCGCGCGCTGCTTATGAGACTGCGCAAGCGCGGCTCGACACGCTGGTCACTGTGCTGGAAAGCCCGCTCGACCATGTCGCGCCACTGGCAGACCCGCTGCTGCTCGCGCAGGAACCTTCCTCCAACACCAGCGAGACCCGCTTCCTCGAGATGGTGGCCAAGGCGAAGGACTATATCCGCGCCGGCGACATTTTCCAGGTGGTTCTGTCGCAGCGCTTCACCTCGCGCTTTGATCTGCCGGCCTTCTCGCTCTACCGCGCACTGCGCCGCGTGAACCCGGCCCCGTTTCTGTGCTATCTTGATTTCGGCGGCTTCCAGATCGTCTGTTCGAGCCCTGAAATTCTGGTCCGCGTGCGCGACGGCAAGGTCACGATCCGCCCCATCGCCGGCACCCGCTGGCGCGGGGCAACGCAGGCCGAGGACGAGGCGCTGGCCGCCGAACTGCTCGCCGATCCCAAGGAACGCGCCGAACATCTCATGCTGCTCGACCTTGGCCGCAACGATGTCGGCCGCGTCTCTGAGATCGGCAGCGTCGAAGTGACAGAGAAATTCTTCATCGAGCGCTACAGCCACGTCATGCACATTGTCTCAAACGTGGAAGGCCGGCTCGCCGCGCCGCACGACGACATCGACGCGCTCTGTGCAGGCTTTCCGGCGGGCACGGTCTCGGGCGCCCCGAAGGTGCGGGCGATGGAGATCATCGACGAACTGGAAACGCACAAGCGCGGCATCTACGGCGGCTGCATCGGCTATTTCGGCGCCTCGGGCGAAATGGACACCTGCATCGTGCTGCGCACGGCGGTGATCAAGGACGGGCAGATGCATGCGCAGGCTGGCGCGGGGATCGTCTACGATTCCGATCCGGCCTCCGAGCACAGAGAATGCGTCAACAAGGCCAAGGCGCTGTTTCGCGCGGCGGAAGAAGCCGTGCGCTTCGCGACC
>CAIWVR010000139.1 GCA_903916165.1 uncultured Hyphomicrobiales bacterium
GCAGGCGCTCGGGCGCCTCACCGCCTTTCACGGTCAGATGGGTATGTTTGTGCGGGCTTTGTCCTACATGCTCTCGCATGGGTCGGACGGGCTGAAACAGGCCTCCGAAGATGCCGTGCTCAACGCCAATTACCTCCGCGTGCGCCTGTCGGACCTGATGAGCCAGCCGTTTGGCGACAGACCCTGCATGCATGAAGTGCTGTTCGACGATTCCTGGCTGAAGGACACGGGCGTGACGACGCTCGATTTCGCCAAGGCGATGATCGACGAGGGCTATCATCCGATGACGATGTATTTCCCGCTTGTCGTGCATGGCGCCATGCTGATCGAGCCCACGGAATCGGAGAGCCTGGCGGCCCTGGAGCTGTTTGCGATGACGCTGCGCGATCTCGCGATGAGCGCGCTGCGGGGAGAGACGGAGCGTTTTGAAGGTGCGCCGTTCTTTGCGCCGCGGAGAAGGCTGGATGAGACAAAAGCGGCGCGTGCGCCGGTGTTGCGGTGGGTGGCTCCGAAGCCGGTGGCGTGAGGCGCAACCCCTGCGTCGTCATTGCGAGCGCGAGCCGAAGCAATCCAGAAGCCCCACATGAGGCCTCTGGATTGCTTCGCCTTCGGCTCGCAATGACGTGTCAAACAAAAACCCCGAAGCATCGCTGCTCCGGGGTTTTTCAATTCAGCACCACACCAAAGCTTAGTGCGTCAGCGCCTTCAGATCCACAATGCCCTTGGCGACCATCTCTTCGCCCATGGACCCGCGGGCCTGCGCGGTCAGCACGATCTCGGCGGCCTTCACCGCAGCGTCGGCGGCGGCGGCGCGGACGTCGCTGGTGGCCTGCGCTTCGGCGGCGGCGATCTTGCCCTCGGCCTGCTTGGTGCGGCGCGCGACGAATTCGGTCATGCGCTGGGCAGCTTCCTGCGCGAGGCTTTCGGCCTCGGCGCGGGCCTGTGTCACGATGGCCTGCGCTTCGGCTTCGGCCTCGGCGCGACGGGCCTCATAGGAGGCGAGCACGGCGGCGGCCTCGGTGCGCAGGCGCTTGGCTTCGTCGAGTTCGTTCTGGATCTTGGCGGCGCGGTCATCGAGTGTCTTGACCAGCGTCTTGTGGACACCGAGATAGCCGAGCAGCAGGACGAAGATGACGAAGCCGAGGGCGACGAAAAAGGCGTCATTGAACATGGTCGTCTCCTCAGGCCTTGGCGGCGGCGATCGCCTGGGCGATCTGCTGCGCGTCGGCTGGCTTGCCAGTCAGGTGCGCGACGATGTCGGCGGCGGCGGAGGTGGCGATCTCGGTCACATGGCTCATGGCCTGCGCCTTGGTCGCTGCAATGCCGCGCTCGGCTTCCGTCAGCTTGGCGTTCAATTCGTCTTCGATGGTCTTGCGCTTGGCATTGGCGTCAGCGGCGAGCTGGTCGCGCATCTGCTGCGCCATGGTCTGGGCCTTCGTCTTGGCGTCGCTCAGCGTCTTGTCATAGGCGAGGCCGGCGGTCTGGGCCTTCTGCTGCATCTGGGCAGCGTCATCGAGATCGCCGGCGATGCGCGCGCGGCGCGTCTCGAGAATGCTCTCGATGCGGGGCAAAGCCACCCGCGACATCAGAACGTAAAGGGTGCCGAACACCACCGCGAGCCAGATGAGCTGGGGGGCGAAGGTGGCGGGGTCGAAGGGCGGGAAGGGGCCCTTGGCATGGGCTCCGCCGGGAACCTCTGTGCCAGCCTTGTGGCCGTGATCGGTCGTTGCCATGGGTCGTCCGGTTGGTTTGGGGAAAAGCAAAAAGCGCGGCCGCACGCTGGTGAGCGCAACGGCCGCGCGAATCCGTGATTAGACCACGAACAGGAGCAGCAGGGCGACGAGGAACGAGAACACGCCGAGGCCTTCGGCGAGCGCCGCGCCGATGAACGCGCGGCCGAACTGGGCGTCAGCCGCCGACGGGTTGCGCAGGGCGCCCGAGAGGAACTGGCCGAAGATCGCGCC
>CAIWVR010000140.1 GCA_903916165.1 uncultured Hyphomicrobiales bacterium
AAATCCACTGCGCGCCGCCAGCGGATTGGTGAACTGGCCGCCATTCCCGGCACGCTGGTCTTCTTCGAATCGCCGCGTCGCGTGGCCGAGACGCTGAACGATCTGGCCGTGGTGCTGGGCCGCCGCGATGCCGCGCTTGCGCGCGAACTGACCAAGCATTTCGAGACCGTGCGGCGGGGCACCTTGCGCTCGCTCGCCGACCAGCTTGCGGGCGAGGACACGCCCAAGGGCGAAATCGTGCTGCTCGTCGGGCCGCCCGGCGCCGACGACCCCGAAACCGGCGCCGCCGACCTCGACACGCGGCTGCTGGAGGCGATGAAAAAACATTCGGTGAAGGATGCGGCCTCCGTCGTCGCTGCCGAAATCGGCTTGCCGCGCCGGCGCGTCTATGCGCGCGCCATCGTGCTGGCATCGGAAACCAACGGGGATGACGGTTGAGCGCGCCGGCGCGGCGACATGCGCGCGGGCTCGGTCTCGAGGCCGAGTTCTTCGCCCGTCTTTATCTGCGCGCGACCGGCTGGAAAGTGCTGGCGGCGTCCTATCGCGCGCCGGGCGGCGAGATCGACATTGTCGCGCGGCGCCGTGACATGGTGGCCTTCGTCGAAGTGAAGGCGCGCGCCACCCGCGACGGCGCGCTGCTCGCCATTGACACGCAAAAGCAGCGCCGGATCTCGCGCGCCGCCCGGCACTGGCTTGTCCGCAATGCGGCGCATCAGAATTGCAATTTCCGGGGTGACGCCATTCTCGTGACGCCCTGGCGCCTGCCCGAGCGGGTCGACGGGGCGTTCGCCCTCGACCTCTGACGCCACCTTGGCCATAATGCCCGCGGGGACTGCATCGGCGGGAGGAGCGGGGCCGTGTTGCTGAAATGGCTGGCGATCATGGGCGTGCTGGGATCGCTCATGTCTCATAACGGTGCCACTGCAGGGTCCTATTCGACCTCGGGCGATGAGCGCTACATTGTCTTAGCGAGCCGCCAGGGCCTCGATGATGCGATCGGCGTCGCGCAATCCTATGCCTGGCGCTTCCCCGGTGTCCGCGTGATGCGCTCTTCCAATGGCTGGTACGCGGTGGCCGCCGGGCCCACCAGGGTGCAAGATGCGCGCGCCTATCGCGAGAAGCTCTTGAAAGAGGGCGGGGTCGCGACGGATGTGCTGTTTTCGAAAGGCGATGGTTATGTCGCCGAAGCCTGGCGCAAGCCGCGCGTCACTTACCTGCTGGAAGGCAGCTATGACGGTCGTCGGGCAGCCAGCTTTTCGCTGGGCGACGTGCGCGTGACCCTTGGGCGGGTCAAGGCCAAGGATGCAGCGGAGTTCATGCCAGTTGCGACCGGTTGGCGAGGCACCACGCAGGTTTTTTCAATGGTGCATGGCGATGTGGTTGCGGAGACGCCGAAGTCAGAGATCGTCGCCTTGCGTCTTGACGCGGCGAGCCCTGCTCCGCAAATCGTTTTCTCCGCTTTCTGGGGTGGCGCGCATTGCTGCACCGTGACGAAAATCGCGACACTGGGCCCGGGCGGCTGGACGGTTCTTGACGGTGATGTCCTGGACGGGTCTGGCTATGGTTTCGAGGATATTGACGGGGATGGCGTCTACGAGCTCATCAGCAGCGACAATAGCTTCCTTTATGCCTTTGCCCCTTATTCAGATTCGCTCGCGCCCGTGCGGCTCTGGCGGTTGCAAGGGGGACGGCTCGTCGATGCGACGCGAGATTCCAGCCTTGGCACCTACCATCGCCGCCGGCTCGCGGCCATCGAGCATGAGGCGGAGATCGACCCCGGCCGCTGGCGCTCGAACGGCTTTCTGGCGGGGTGGGTCGCCACCAAGGCGCTTGTTGGCCAGTTTGAGAACGCCTGGGCGCGGATGCTTGTCCTCTACGACGCCGGTTCCGATTGGCCGCTGACGGAGTGCCTGGTGCCGATGGTGAATGCGCAATGCCCGCAGGGAAAAGAGATCAGCATCGGCTTTCCGGCGGCGCTTCGCGCGCATCTGGAACGCAACGGATACATGCCCGCGCGCCCATCGCTGCGGGCACCTTAACCTCCCGTGAAGACAGTGCCGTCATGGGTTTCCGCCACCGGATCTTTTGTCATTGCGGAAGGCCCATGGGGTTGCCGCTTTCATTCGGTGCGAGTCTTGGTAGCGGAGTCTTGGTGGCAGAGTTGACCACCCGTGGTTCTCATGCGCTTTGATCCAGTCCTGCCGCAGGTTCAAGACCACCAGTTAGAGGAAAGCCATGACCCTGACCGTCGCCGTCCAGATGGACCCGATTGAAAAGATCAATATTGCGGGCGATTCCACCTTCGCTCTCCTGCTGGAGGCGCAGGCGCGCGGACACAAGCTGTTCTATTATACGCCCGACAGGCTGGGCCAGCAGGGCCGTGACGTCGTCGCTGCCATGCAGGCGCTGGAGGTGCGCGATATTGTCGGCAACCACGTCACGCTGGGCGCGCCCGCGCTGAAGAACCTCGAGGAGATGGACGTCATCCTGCTGCGGCAGGACCCGCCCTTCGATCTCGCCTATATCACCTCGACCCATATGCTGGAGCGCGTGCATCCGAAAGTGCTGGTGGTGAACGATCCCTCCAGCGTGCGCAATGCGCCCGAAAAGCTGTTTGTCATGAATTTTCCCGAACTCATGCCGAAGACGCTGATCACGCGCGACCGCGCCCAGATCGAGGCGTTTCGCGCCGAGCATGGCGATGTGGTGATGAAGCCACTGCATGGGCATGGCGGCTCGGCAGTGTTCAAGATTGCGCGGAAAGACCCGAATTTTGGCTCTCTTTTCGACATGTTCTCGGTCACCTTCCGCGAGCCGTGGGTGATCCAGACATTCCTGCCGGCGGTGAGCCTCGGCGACAAGCGCATCATCCTCGTCGATGGCGAGCCGAAGGGTGCGGTCAATCGTGTTCCGGCGGAGGACGACATCCGCTCCAACATGGTGCGCGGCGGTGCCGGTGTCGCCACTGAACTCACCGCACGCGAACGCGAGATCTGCGCGACCATCGGCCCGGAGCTGAAGGCGCGGGGCCTGTTGTTTGTCGGCATTGACGTGATTGACGGCCATCTGACCGAAATCAACGTCACATCCCCCACGGGTGTGCGCGCCATCAAGCGGCTGGGCGGCCCCGATCTCGCGGTGGACATCTGGGACGCGATCGAGGCGAAACGGCGGGGGTGAACGGCCACCCTCTCCCGATTAGCCTCGTCATTGCGAGGAGCGGAGCGACGCGGCAATCCATCTGGCGGCAGCCACCCGAAGATGGATTGCCGCGTCGCCTTCGGCTCCTCGCAATGACGAAATGAGGCAGCCCCCCACCCTTTTGCGCCCGCCTTGGTCCCCGTGCTAATCAGTCTCCCATGACCCTCGTTTCCCCCGAAGCCACGTTGCGCCGCCGCACCCGCCATGAGCCGGGCACCGGCGCGATTGTCGATCGCATGCAGCTCGATGCCGACATTGCGGCGCTGGCCGCCGTTCATGGCGATGACAAGGCGGCCTTGCGCAAGGCCGCCGTCGAGCGTTTCCGTGCGGCGCTTGAGGAAGGCCGGAAGACGGCGCGACGGATTCTCGACGAGAATGGCCGTGGCATGGCTTGCGCGGGGCGCCTGTCGTTTCTCGAAGACGAGCTGATCCGCTCGATCTATGCCTATGTCGTCACCTTCGTTTACCCCGCGCAGAACCCGTCGTCGGCCGAACGGCTCTGCGTCGTGGCGGTCGGTGGCTATGGCCGCGATACGCTGGCACCTGGCTCCGACATCGACCTGCTCTTCCTGCTGCCCTACAAGCAGACGCCGTGGGGCGAGAGCGTGGTGGAAGCCATGCTCTACGTGCTGTGGGACCTGCGGCAGAAAGTCGGCCATTCGACGCGCTCCGTCGACGAATGCCTGCGCCAGGCGAAGGGCGACATGACGATCCGCACCGCGCTGCTCGAAACGCGGGTCATTCTCGGTGACGTCAAGCTTTTTGAGGACATGCGCAACCGGTTCGAAGCCGAGATCGTGCGCAATACGGCCCCTGAATTCATCGCGGCGAAACTCGCCGAGCGCGACCAGCGCATCACGCGGGCGGGAACCTCGCGCTATCTGGTCGAGCCGAACGTGAAGGAAGGCAAGGGGGGCTTGCGCGACCTCAACACGCTGTTCTGGATTGCCAAATATTTCTATCGCGTGCGCGATGCGTCCGATCTCGTCGAGGCCGGATTGTTCACGGCCGCGGAATGGCGTCTGTTCCTGCGCTGCGAGGAATTTTTATGGCGCGTACGCTGCCACCTGCATTACCACACCGGCCGCGCCGAAGACCGCCTGAGCTTTGATGTGCAGCGCGCGATTGCCGAGAAGCTCGGCTACAAGTCGCATGCGGGCCTCAGTGGCGTCGAACGCTTCATGAAACATTACTTCCTGATTGCAAAGGATGTCGGCGATCTCACCGCCATCGTCTGCGCGGCGCTGGAAGAGCGTCAGGCCAAGCCGCGCGCCATGCTGGATCGTTTCATGGGCCGCCTGCGCAATTCGCGCCGCGCATTGCCGGGCGGTGATTTCGCCGCCGAACATGGCCGCATCACCGTGGCGCAGGAAGAGGTCTTCGAGAAAGATCCTGTCAACCTGATCCGCTTCTACAATCTCGCCGACAAATATGAACTGGCACCCCATCCCGATGCCACGCGGCTTGTCACGCAATCGCTCAAGCGCATCGATGCGAAGCTGCGCAACGATGTCGAGGCCAACCGCCTGTTGATCGAGATTGTCACCTCGAAACGTGCGCCTGAACCGGTGCTGCGCGTGATGAACGAGGCCGGTGTGCTGGGTCGCTTCATCCCTGATTTCGGCCGCATCGTCGCGTTGATGCAGTTCAATATGTACCATCATTATACGGTGGACGAGCATCTGCTGCGCTCGGTCGGCATTATGTCGGGCATCGAGAACGGACGTCTGGCGGAAGATCATCCGCTCTGCGTCGAGATCCTGCCCTCCATCGGCAATCGCACCGCGCTTTATGTCGCGCTGTTTCTGCATGATGTCGCCAAGGGACGCGACGAGGACCATTCCATCGCCGGCGCGCAGGTCGCGCGCACGCTGGGCCCGCGGCTTGGCCTGAGTGACGCCGAGACCGAGACCGTTGCCTGGCTGATCGAGAACCATCTCGTCATGTCCAATGTCGCGCAGAGCCGCGACCTGTCGGACCCCAAGACAATCCAGATGTTCGCCAATACGGTGCAGACGCTGGAGCGCCTGCGCATGCTGCTCGTGCTGACAGTCTGCGACATCCGGGCCGTTGGCCCCGGCGTCTGGAACGGCTGGAAGGGTCAGCTGCTGCGCACCTTGTATTGGGAGACGGAAGTCGTTCTGGCAGGCGGACATTCGGCCATCGACCGCAAGCAGCGCGTGACCCGCGCGCAGGAAGACTTGCGTGGCTCTCTGCCGGGCTGGTCCGATCCTGAATTCGACGCCTATGCGGCGCGGCACTATCCGGCCTATTGGCTGAAGGTCGATCTCGCCCACAAGGTGCAGCACGCCCAGTTGCTGCGTCTCACCGAAGTCGAGATGCGTTCGCTTGCGACCGAGGTTGCGACCGACGCGTTCCGTGGCGTGACAGAACTGACGGTCGTGGCACCCGATCATCCGCGCCTGCTCGCGATCATGGCCGGTGCCTGCGCGGCGTCTGGGGCCAATATCGTCGATGCACAGATCTTCACGACAACGGACGGGCTCGCGCTCGACACCATTTCGATCAGCCGTGCTTTCGACCGCGACGAGGATGAGACGCGCCGCGCCGCGCGCGTGGCGGAGGCGATCGAGAAGGCGTTGCGCGGCGAGATCCGCCTGAGCGAGGCCATCGCCAATCGCATCGGCCAGCCCAAGCTTGCCGAAAAGACCTTCCCGCTCGCGCCTGAAGTGACGATCGACAACAATCTGTCCCATCGCTACACGGTGCTTGAAGTCTCTGGCCTCGACCGGCCTGGCCTGCTCTACGATCTCACGGCGGCGCTGTCGAAGCTCAACCTCAACATCGGCTCGGCACATATCGCCACCTTTGGTGAAAAGGCGGTCGACGCCTTCTATGTGACGGACCTGATCGGGCAGAAAATCGCCTCCTCGACGCGCCAGGACACGATCCGCCGGCGGTTGCTGGAAGTCTTCGACGGCCCGGCCAAGGCGCCGCCCAGGCGCAAGGCCGAGCCGGCGCAGTCTTGATTTTCGGCCCCGCCGACCTGATATCCCCCCTTGAAACATTGACCTCCCGGACGACGATGACCGATCAGAAGCACCCAGACCAAGACCCTCTTGACGCTCCCCACCGCGATGGAGCCCATGAAAGCTCGATCACGTCGGAGGCGTCGCCGACCGCCTCGATCAACGAGCCCGAGCCATTCACCGAGATCGAAAATCTCATCACCGAGAATAATGCGCTCAAGGACAAGGTCCTGCGCACGATGGCGGAGATGGAAAACCTGCGCCGCCGCACGGAGCGCGAGGTTGCCGACGCCAAATCCTACGGCGTGACGTCCTTCGCACGCGACATGCTGACCTTTGGCGACAATCTGCGTCGTGCGCTGGACAATGTGCCAGCCGAAGAGCGCGAGATGTCGAGCCTCGCCCTGAAGAGCTTCGTGGAAGGCATCGAGCTCACCGAACGCGATTTCCTTTCGCGTCTCGCCCGCCATGGCGTGAAGAAAATCGAGCCGCAGGGTCAGAAATTCGATCCCAACATGCACGAAGCCCTGTTTGAAGTGCCCGATCCCAGTGCGATTTCCGGCACGGTGCTGCAGGTGGTGGAAAGCGGCTACGCCATCGGCGACCGCTGCCTGCGCCCGGCGAAAGTCGGCGTGGCGCGCGGCGGCCCGAAGGGCCCGGCACATGGCGAGACAGTGAATTAGGGACTGTCCTCCTTTGGAGGAACGGCAATGGGACCCGTCGCGGTCGATCTTGGCCTGTTTGCGCGAAATCCTGTCCGGACTGGCGGCCGTCTAGCCGCGCAGCAGGCGGGCGAGATCGGTTGGCGTGATCTGCACGTCGGGCGCAGGACCGCCCTTGTGGCGCACCGCGAGCGAGAGCGCATGATCGTGTGAAAGACGCCGGTGCAGGAAGTGCCAGTCGTCGGGATCGTCGTCGACATGGTCGGCGAAAGCGATGCGCAGCGTTTCGAGCTGGAAACTGAAGTCGGCCAGCGGCATGGCCAGCCCGAGGCCAATCGCCTTGATATAGGCCTCCTTCAGCGTCCAGAATGCGAAGAAGCAGTCTCGCCGGTCCGTCTCGGCGGCCAAGGCGAGCTGGCGGCGTTCATCGACGGCGAAGAAGCGCTCGGCGATATTCAGAAGATCGCTGTCGCGCGCCATCCATTCGACATCGACGCCGACATCGACGTCCTGCGTCATCGCCACTGCCGCGAGCCCGCGGGTGTGTGACAGGTTGATGCGAAGTCTGGGCGCGCTTGCCGCGAGCACCGCCTCCGGCTTGCCATGCGCGCCCGTCGTGAAGGCGAAATCATGCGCGCTGCCGCCGACGGCGCGCGCCAGCATGTCGCGCATCAGCGCGTGGCCGACGATGTAGACGCTCCGGTCGCGCTCGAAATGGAAACGCGCGGCACGGGCGCGCTCCTCGTCGGACAAAGTCTGCGACAGCAGCGCCAGACCGTCGGCGTCGAGCGCCGCAGTCTCGATATATTCGACCGTGACGGTCTGGCGGCCGCTCGCGTGCATGGTGTCGCGCTCCTTGATGCTGGCACTAAAACTAGTCGCCGACGGGACGCGGGGCAAATCTCAGCCGACCCGCAGCGGCAGTCGTTCAAGGCTGCGCGCGTTCAAGATTTGTTCCGGCGTCACTTTGCAGCTGGAGCCTCACTTAAAATATCCTTGGCGCGGCCTTGTGCATGTCGCGCCACACATTCTTTTGGCCTGCGACGGCGATGTTCGTGTGCGCGGGCTCTT
>CAIWVR010000141.1 GCA_903916165.1 uncultured Hyphomicrobiales bacterium
AATTTCCCGCCTCAGTACGGCGAGGCAATGGTGACGCAGGCGCTTTCATCAAGCGTGACTTTCCCTTGAAACTTGAATTGACTGCGATGAGCAGAGACTTGGCGAGAGATGCGCGACGAGTCGCTCCGCGCTCACACCGATATGATTATGCAGCAAATCACCCAGCAGATCGGGATCGCGGCTTACGGCGGCGTCGAGAAGAAGCTTGTGATCCTCATATTCGTTCTCCGACCAATGTCCGAGGCCGATCGCCGAGCGGCGGTAACGTTCCGCATGGTCGAAGACGATGGACCAGAGCTGCCGCGTCCAGCGGCTCCGGCATCCAGCGATCAGCGCGTGATGGAATTCGGTGTGACGCTCTTCCCAAAGATTGCGCTCGGCCGGCGTATTTGGTTTGGTACGAGAAATTTTTCCGAAGCGATGAAAGGTAGCCACCAGATTGGCCTCCCATTGCTCGCTGCCATTCTGGGCGGCATCACGTGCTGCAAGAACCTCGAGGGTGCGCCGTGTTTTCACAACGTCATGAAGATCCTCAAGGGAGAACGGCGCGGCGTGAAATCCCTTCTGCCCGACTTGCACGACCAATCCTGATTCGGACAGCCGTGACAGGGCCTCGCGCAGCGGCGCTATTCCAGATTTGTAGAGATTTCGCATGCGCTCGAAGCGCAAGGGCTCGCTCGGCTGGAACCGGTTGGCCAACAAATCGCCGCGGAGACGCCTGAAGATCTGCTCGGCGCGCGTTGCGGCCTCCTTCGGCTCGGCCATGGTGGGCATGACATTCTTGCTCCAGGTCAAAACAGGATCGCACATCTGCTATCACAATAGCCCCAGATAGTAGAAATTCAAGAGAGATTTCGAAAATACCCTTGTCGGGTGTTTTTTTCTGTGCCAGCATAACCACTATGGATTCAGGCATTCTATGCCAATCCTTACCAACGCTTTGATCGGCCCGTGATCACGAGGAGAGCCTCGCCATGAATCGTTTGAAACTATATGCAGTCGCCCTAAGTCTGATGGGTTCAGTCACGTGTGGTGCGCTGCGCGCCGAAGAATATAACATCACGGTCGTGACGCCCGAGACACCGACCTCGTTTATCAATCTTTACTTGCAGATTGCCTATGAAAAGGGCTTCTTTAAAAAGAACGGCCTGAATGTTGTCGAGTTTCTCCAGCTCAAGGGCGGGCCGCTGGCGACCACATCGGTCGTGTCCGGCAAGGCTGACCTCACAGCGACCGATGTTGAGGGCATCATCAATGCGACAAAGGCAGGTTATGGCATTCGAGCTGTCTCCTCCCCCGCACCTAAACTCGCTTATGTAGTGGGTGCCCGCAAGGAAATCGCCTCGTTTAAGGATCTTAAGGGCAAGCCCTTCGCCGTCTCACGTGCGGGTGCCCTTTCGCAATATGTAAACTTTCCGTTCCTTGCTCGCGAAGGCTTGACGAAAAACGATATTCAATGGCTCTCGGTTGGAAGCAGCAAGGACCGCATGATGGCGCTCATGGCGGACCGTGTGAAGGCGGCTGTGCTCTATATCGACAACGCCATGGAACTTCGTGACGATCCGAGCATTCATTTCATCGCTGAAATCTCCGAACTGCTCCCTCTCTACGCCTATGAACTCCTGATTGTGCGCCAGGAAGACATAGAGAAAAGACCTGAGAAGGTGATACGTATCGTCCAGTCGATCATGGAAGCATGCCGGTTCCTGAAGGACAATCGCGAGGAAGCGATTGCGAGCTTCATCAAATGGACAAGCGCGGACCCCAAGATCGCAGCCGAGCTCTACGATTTCATCGTCAAGCGGGGCGTTTGGGGCGTGAACGGAGGAATGACCGGGCCGATGCTCGATAATGCGGTGGAGGTTTCGATCCAGAATGGCGTCCTCGACAAGCCCATTCCCCATGAGCAATTTGCCAACTTCCGCTTCCAGGAAGAAGCCCTGAAGCGCATCGGCGGTCCCATCCCGGAATAAGCAGACGGTGAAGACATAAATGGCCTCCCCCCTTGAAGTCAGAAATATTCACAAGCAGTTCCCGCTCAAGGACGGGGGGGTCCATGACGTCCTTGTTGACGTGAACTTTACCGCCGAGGCCGGTGAATTCGTGTCGCTTATCGGTCCAAGCGGTTGTGGCAAGACCACAATGCTGCGCATCGTTCATGGCCTCGAAACGCCCACGCGCGGCGAGATCATCTGTAATTCTGTGAAAGTGGAAAAGCCCGATCACAGACGTGGACTTGTGTTTCAGCACTTCAATCTATTTCCCTGGCGGACGGTCCTCGACAATATCGGTTACGGGCTTGAAGTGCGCGGCGACGATAAAAAAAGCCGTATCGACCGTGCTCGTGTCATGATCGAACTTGTCGGCCTCGAAGGCTTCGGAAACCATTATCCGCACGAAATCTCTGGCGGCATGCAGCAGCGCGTGGGTATCGCGCGGGCGCTTGCGCTGGACCCCGAAGTCCTGCTGATGGACGAGCCCTTCGGCGCACTTGACGCCATCACGCGAGAGAGACTGCAGCGTGACATATCGTCGATCCTGGAACGACAACCCAAGACCACGCTTTTCGTGACTCACAATATGGATGAGGCGATCTATTTCTCCGACCGCATCCTTGTCTTCGGAACACGTCCGGGCCGGATCATCGAGGAGGTGAAGGTGCCCCTCGCCCGCCCCCGACAGGCGGACACCATCCGCGCGAGCCGCGAATTTACGGAAATTCGTGAACATTTATGGATCCTTCTTTCGAAAGAGATGCAACGTGAGGACGCATAAAAAGTCTTGGCGACCCTTTTTGAACGAACTCGGCGTGCATGCGAGCGTGCTTGCGCTTTGGGAAATCGCCTGCAGAACGGTCATTCCACCGATCTACTTGCCTGCGCCCTCAAGCGTGTTTCTCGCCTTTGTCGCCACCATACAGTCTGGCGAACTGGCGACGCAGCTTGGCCAGACCGCATCGGTTCTCGCGCTCGGCTTCTTCCTGGCAATGATCTCGGGCATGCTTTTGGGCATAGCAATGGGGGCATCCACCCTGTTGAGCCGGCTGCTTGATCCCTATATCAATGCCCTAAACTCCATGCCGACCGTGGCGCTGGTTCCGCTGGTCGTGATCTGGCTCGGACTCGGGTATGAAGCCAAGGTCTTCCTGACCTGGATTGTCAGTTTCTTTTCTATCGTCATCAGTGCTCAGACGGCGGTGCAAAACATTCCGCACGCCTATCTCGACACAGCGCGTGCCTTCGCCAGTGGCCCATTTTCGACGCTCAGCAAGGTGATTATGCCGGCGTCCATTCCCTACTTTGTATCCGGCATCCGGCTGGGCCTCGCCCGCGCGCTCGTTGGTGTCGTCGTCGCTGAAATGTTCACCGCCATGTCGGGCCTCGGGTTCATGGTAACAACATATGGCAATACGTTCAAAATAAGCTTCGTTTTTGTTCCTATCATTACCCTCGCGCTGCTCAGCGTCGGCCTCAATGCTATCTTACGCACGGTTGAAGCCCGTCTTACTCCTTGGAATAACGGGCGAAACAGGTAAGCTCATGGGAGTTGATGTCAAGTTTTTCGACATGTCCGGCCCAGACGATGTCAGGGGCCTGTTGGCCGCCCTGCAGTCGCTGGTTCCCGCGCGCATCAGTCGTCTGGCGCTTGCTGTCAAGGTTGAAGGCACGGCGACAATCAATGACTTTTCCCGCGCCCTTGCCTTGCGCGCCCTCAATGACGCGCTCGCTCATGTCGGCCTGAGTGCAACGCCGCACCAAATCATCATCTCAACGGGCTGCGAGGGCGTCTGTTCGCCTGGCGGCTATCTTCTCGCTGAAATCGAAGGGGCGCCGACCCCCTTTCCCGCGCTCGCATTCGGCATAGGCGCATCGACCGACCTTGCCCCGCGCGACATGATAGGTCCCGCGCATGTCGAAGCTGCAGCCCTAGCAACGCGCCGAGCGATGGACCAAGCTGGTCTTGCGCCTTCGCAAATCGCACTGGTTCTCCTGAAAAGCCCGGTCCTAACCCATAGCGCAGCCGTCGTGGGGGGGTGCGAGGGCAAGCGCGGCGTCAACTCCACCGCGCTGTCGCGTGCTGCCGGGGCCCTTGGTGCCGGTCTGGCGCTTGGTGAGATCGACGCGTCCCAGGTCGACGACGTGGCCCTTTGGGGACGCCCGGATCTGAATGCTGTTCGCGCCATGGTTTTTTCTGGTACGGAAACGCAGGCCTGCGAGGCGATTGTGCTTGGAAACCATCCGGGCCTCACGCCCAGCATATTAAGCGGCCTGACATTGGACCTTCTCGACATTGACGGACTCGCCGCAATAGCCGGGAGTGGCGACCCCGCAGCCGGCCGAAAAGCCGTGGAGAAGGAACGCATTCGTGCTAGCTTCTTCAAGGCGGGCGTGCGAGGCGACGGCATGATGCGTGGGCGCAGAACGACGATCTGCTCCAGCGAACTTGACCCAGACAAACAATTGCGCGCCGCGGCGTCCGGTGTGCTCGCCGCCTTTCTCGGCAGCACGCAATTCTTCATTTCGGGCGGCACCGAGCACCAGACACCGCCCGGACAATGCTTCTACGCCTCCATCATCAGCGCCTGATACGAACATGAGTTCCCACGTGCAGCCTTTCATTTTCCTAGACGAAGCAGACACGGCGTCCCTGATCAGCATCAGGGACGCAGTCGAAACCTGCGAGGCCGTGCTGCGCGAACAAGGTGCAGGACAGGCGTTTCTCTCCGATCCAACCGCCATGTTCGTCGAGGGCGATCCAGCGGCCTCCGTGAAATTCAAGATCAAGGGTGGAGCCCTGCGTGGGCTTGATGTTTGTGGCCTGCGAATAGTAGGTGATATTGGCAAGGATGGTGTGAATGGCGAACATCACTATTGTCTCCTTCTCGATCCAGTCACGGCCAAACCGCGGGGCTTGATCGCGCAGACGGAGTTGCATCGCATTCGGACCGCTGCCTGCGGATTGGTAGCCCTCCGCCATCTCGCCGCCTCCACGACGAAGAACGTTGCGCTGATCGGTGCGGGAAAGATCGGGTCATGGTTCGCAAAAGGCTTTCATGACTTGTTTCCTGGCTCACGACTCATCATCGCCTCGCGCACACTTGAGTCAGCCAGAACCCTCGCTGAAGAGATCTCCGCCAGGGGTCATGCGGCCGAAGCGATGTCGATCCATCAGGCGTCACGAGAAGCGGATGCCATCGTCGCGATCTCGACAGCAGCAGAGCCCGTTATTGACATCAGCGCGTTACGTCCGGGAATGACCGTCATCGGAATGGGCGAATATCACGAATTGCCCGTGGGCCTCCTGCACCGGGCGGATCGTTTCATAGTTGATGATTTTGGTTTTGCCAGCATGCTCGGCAGCCTGTCGTACTGGATTTCGACGGGCGGCATATCCCGCGAGGCAGCGCAGGGGCGCGTCGCCGCAACGCTCAGCCAAGTCATTGCCGGCAATTTGCCTGGCCGCGTGTCAGATTCACAAGCCATCGTCGCCATCGTTCAGGGGCTGGCCATCGCCGATCTCGCGCTCGCAGATCTGTGTCGACGTCGTTTTCTGACCGCAATCACATGATCTTTTCGGCTCATCACCTTCGCCTAAATACCTAACCGGGCGGCCTTCTCTTTTTTGTAGGATCAGAAGCCAAAAAAATCTCGGACATCTCGGCGATTTTATTCTTACAATAGACCGCGCGCGCGATTCCGCAGTTGGGCAATTTCTGATACAGTACTGTCAGGAGCAATCAGATGAACGAATTACTTGCTTGGTTTCAGGCTCAAAATGCCAGCGCCCGAACCTATGGAACCCTGGCGAGCAGGGCGTTGAATATGGTCGAGGCAGGACATGCAGACGCGGCTGCTTTTCGCCTTATCGGTGATCAGGCCATGCGGTTTTTCCTGAAATACGAAGATGAGCCGCTTTTTGTGGAAGAAGGCACGCATGCTTTTGAGGTTATGACAAACATACTCCACCTCGTGGCAAAATTGCATGACGGCACGGACGCTGAACAAATTGCCATTTTGAATCAGATCGCAAAGGCAGACCTCATCATGAGGAATAAATAAATGGTACGAGCCGAAAAGGTGTCATGAACGAGCTTTATCTATTGGGCCAAGATTTATCGATGAGGAAGATTCTGACTTGAAAGCGCTGTGGGATGCCGTCATCAAACACGTCGCGATCATTGTCATCCCGCCAGAAAAACATCACTTGGTGAGAGAGATAGGTGAAGCGGACCAATTGGATCTATCTCTTGGCCCATGCGACTGATGGCGTCGTCATGGGAAACGTGAATCTTTCATGCCAGTCGCAGACATTGCCGCTCGTGAGGATGCTTTTGGGCAGACAAGGGCTCGAGGATCACGTCAGCTTTTCTACCAATGGGACCCTCGGCCTCAACGGCAGGCCAGGTTGCTTGTCATTGAATTCCGGTCTCTGGATTTTCTCATGAACGTACAAAAAACTCTATGAGCCGACGGGTCAACAGACAGCCCGATAATTTGGTGAGGCTCATCGACGAACGTCGGATCGATTGAAAGCTTGATGTGTCTCACGCGGTACGGCTGGACGCTGTGCAAAGCCCAGATGAGCTAAACGGAACTGGTGGAGAGGCCATCCGTGTTCACCATGAGCGCGACAAGCCACACGGCACCTCTTTCCACAGCGGCTTGAGAGGAGACATCTGATCTTGTTGCATTACAGAGCCAGAACCTCATTTTATTATGCAGTTCTCCCGCCATTACGGCCGGACCAGTCCACCGGGTCTGAAAGAAAGTTTTCTATGAGTTTGCGATCGGAGGCGTCCAGACGCCCCACACTCGTTTCGAGGATGTTCGTCCATCTCGTCAGCGTATGCAATTTTAAGTCTGCCTGCTCAAGGCGCTCGTTAGCCCCCGGGAAAGCGTCATGGTAGAAAATCGTCAGGACGTGCTGGACGCGAGCGCCTGCCGTTCGTAGACCGCGCGCGAAAGCGACTTTGCCGCGCGCGTCCGTTGTTTGGTCATCCATAATCAAGACGTTCAGCCCTGCCACGTCGCCGCCTTCAACCTGACTGTTGCATCCAATGCCGAGTGGCCGCTTGCGCACGTAGCGCAGACGCATTGACAGCGCATCCGCGATCCATGCCGCGAACGGGAGACCCGCGGTCTCCGTACCGACGATGGCATCAAAACTTACCCCCTGGAGACGCTGACTGATATATTGGACTGCGATTTCCGTGACTTTCTGCCGGTGCGCCGGTGCGTCGATAAGCCGTCGACAATCGACATAGACCGGGCTTGCCCAACCCGCGGCTAGGATGAAGGGTTGGGCGCGCCCAATGTGAATGGCGTTTGCATCCCACAATAGGGTTGCTATCTCGCTGCCGCGCAGGCTCTCATGCATATTTGACCTCCCCCAGCGACCAAGACAGAGCCTTTCCGCTCCTGAACACCACAACCTGCGCATCATCCTCCCCCTCCGCTGCGGTCATGATCTCTTCGGGGGACGTGTTGTCGGTCAGGTAGCAGGTCCTTAATGGTGTCAACGCCTGCACTTGAGGCAAAGCCGCCAAAATGCGCCTGCGATATTCGTCTGCCGCCCAGACTGTGGTTGCTGGAGGGCTAAGATTTGGCATGACAATCGCACGAGGAACTGGCCCGGTCATAGGGGGAAGCATGGTCTTCAGCATCGCCCGGTCGCGCAGGTGGGCGTGCCCGTCATCCGGACGGCGAACCGTCAACTGACGCTCACCCCTGTCGTTTACTGTGAGAAATTCTGAAGCAATCTTCATTGCGCGGCCTCCTCTATTGCAGCTCTCATCAAGGCGGCACCGGCTCCGAAATCATTTAGACTCATAGCTTCATGCGGATTATGAGAACCGTTAGCGTTTCGCACGAAAATCATCGCGCTCGGCACACCCTCATTGGCGAATACAGCGGCATCATGGCCTGCACCGCTGGGAAGATCTTCGGTCTGGATTCCCAGACGAGCGGCAATCGACCGGAGCCGCTTGATCCAGTCAGGATCCATGGAGGCCGGCTGGGTATCGAAACGTCGGTCGAGTATGAATTCAACGCCGCGCTCCTCACCAATCATCTGACATTCAGAAAGGAAGAGGTCATAGAAGGACTCGAGCGTCTCTTTAGACTGGCTACGCGCCTCGAAACTAAATTGGACATTGCCCGGAATGCGCGCCAGAGCGTGTTCACGCTGGTCCGTGCCAAACATTCCCGACGTCACGACCAGATCACGGCCTCGCTCAAGTAAGGTTCGCCAATGGCGATCAAGATGCGTAATAAGTTCGGCGGATGCGAAAACCGCATCGCGGCGAAGCCAGCGCGGCACCGCGCCCGAATGTCCCGCTTCCCCCCTGCACTGGATGCCGCGGTGACGAATGTTACCCCTGATACCGGTGACGATCCCGACCGGCAGATTGCGATCTGTCAGCACAGGACCCTGCTCTATGTGCAATTCGAACCAGGCTGCGATCCGCGCCGGGTCAAGAAAGCGCTCGCCGCGTGCGACGCGGTCGACGTCAATGCCCAACTGGCCCATGCACTCTGCCAAGGTTTCAGCCGTATCCGTACTGCGGGACTGCAGGTCAACGGGACTGATTCGTCCAAATAACGCCGATGAGCCAAGATATGGTTTGCCGAACCGAGCGCTTTCCTCTCCGCGCAACGCAAAAAGTTTGATCGTTCGGCGTGGTTTGACTCCTTCGGCCTTCAAGGCGGCGAGGCTTACCAAGACAGCAAGGACACCCGCAGATCCGTCGAAGTTGCCACCCTGCGGAACAGAATCCAGATGCGAACCCGCCGCGACAAATGGAAGCTCTGGCTCACTGCCGTCCAATGTCACGATCAGGTTTGCAACTTCATCGCGCTCTGTTCGCAGACCGAGCTCCCGCGCCCTCGAATCGACAATTTCAATTGCTCTGGTCTCGCCCGGACCGTAGCTCGACCGGGTGATGCCAACCCCGTCACCGGTTGCCACAGCCAATTCATCGAATATCTTGCTCGCGAGGGCTGTCGAAACTGAACTGTCGGCCACACTTGCGATGGATTTTTTGTTCATGGTGAAGGGGTCGCCTGGGCTGGAATGATTGTATTGCAAGGCACCGGTCGCGGGAAACACAACAGAACGGACTGCGATCTGTTCGATTATCGTCCAAATTAGCATTCTTCCAGTATAATTTTTGTTTAACGGTAAAAATAAAACCTGCGTTCCAGTGAAAAGTACAACGTGGTTAAGGGCCCGTCGAAAAAATTTCGACGTCCACGCATCGCTCATGACCAAAGCCTCTGCATTTATTTATGTCTACATAAACTACTGATATTATTAATACTTTATTTGAAAAATCGAGTTCTTCGTAAAATCTGCGCTGTTCATTGCGGATACCAAATGTGCCAATTTGCGGGGGAAAAGCTTACCAGTCTGGTTGAGATAAAAGAGCTGCATGAGCACTGGCAATTTTTGATTTGCCGCGCGGCTTGAGACATATGAAGCGGGAATCAATGCGCGCGGTGGCTGGTAGGCTCCACCAGCGTGGTGTAATTTCCAGCCTTCGTCCCGGCGGTATGAAGGCTGGGTGGTCACTCTGTCTCTTCATGAGAGTCGGGTTGCTGAACTTGATTCGCAACGGAGAGTCCAAAATGACCGAAGATACAGTGACATTTCTCGATCGCATGCAAAAGCTGGCCGGAAGCGCCGCGGAACCCCGCGTCAACGAAAAAGGCTTAAAGAGGACACTCACTCAACCTAAACCAACAGTACCCCTCCGGCCTGGACCGCAGGCGTGACATTTGCTTATTGACCCGTGAGGCTGGCCGTGTCGCCGGTATTGTTCAGGCGGCTTTCGCGGGGATGGTCGCGGCTTGCGGCTTCCAGTTCCATGGCAACAATTCGTCGAGCCGACGTGCGGGGTGGGCGGCGATACGCGCGAGCACATCGGCGAGCCAGGCTTGCGGATCGACGCCATTCATCTTTGCCGTGACAATGAGACTGTACATGGCGGCCGCGCGCTGACCGCCACGGTCGGACC
>CAIWVR010000142.1 GCA_903916165.1 uncultured Hyphomicrobiales bacterium
ACAGCACCACCATGGCGACGATGGTCATGGCCATCAGCACACTTGCCGCCCAGCCGAGGACGGTGAGGGTGCGACCGATGGTGAAGGCGCCCATGATGTCGCGCCGACGCGCGATCAGCATCATCGTGACGAGGACCGGTGCGGCCGAGACGCCATTGATGACGGCGCTCCAGTACAGCGCCTTGATCGGGTCGATCTCGGTGAAATTGATAACCATGCCAACGAGGGTCGCCAGTACGACAGTCGCATAGAAGGCTTTGGCTTCCTGCCATTTGCGCGAGAAACCGACCGGCCATTGGCGCGCCTCGCCCAGCGCATAGGCGGCCGAGCCCGCCAGCACCGGCACGGCAAGCGCACCTGTCCCGATGATCCCGATGGCGAAGACAAGGAAGGCGAACTCACCGGCGATCGGGCGCAGGGCTTCCGCCGCCTGCGCTGAACTCTGGATGTCGGTAATGCCGCTGGCATGCAGTGTCGCAGCGGCGGTCACCAGAATGGCCAGTGCGACGAGGTTGGAAAAGCCCATGCCGACCAGCGTGTCGATCTGGATGCGCGCCAGGGCCGGTGCGCCCTGGACACGCGCGCGCGTCAGCCGGTGCCGATGTGGATAGGCGTGAATGTCCTCCACCTCCTGCGCCGCCTGCCAGAAGAAGAGATAGGGGCTGATGGTGGTGCCGAAGACCGCCACAACGGTGGTGAGAAAGGCTTTGTCCCACTGCAACCTTGGCCACACCAGTCCGGCACCCAGCGCCGTCCAGTCGACATGGGTCGTCATCACCGCCGCGAAATAGGCGAACAGGACAAGGGTCAGCCATTTCAGCACGGCGACATAGCGCGTGTACTGCAAGAACACCTGCACATAGATGCAGGTCGCCGCGAAAAGCACGATCAGCAGCCATTTCGGCGGTCCCGGCAAAATCAGGGTGAAGGCGTCGGCCATGGCGCCGAGATCGGCACCGAGGTTGATCGTATTGGCCACGACCAGCAGGCAGACGAGGAATTGCAGCAGCCAATGGGGATAATGACGGCGCAGCACGCCGGCGATGCCGTGGCCGGTCGTGCGTCCGACGCGTGCGGCGATCATCTGCACGGCGCACATAAGTGGATAGGTCAGCAGCAATGTCCAGGCCAGGCTATAGCCATATTGTGCGCCAGCTTGCGAATAGGTGGCGATGCCGCTGGGGTCGTCATCCGAGGCACCCGTGATGAGGCCGGGCCCGAGCACGCCCAGCAGACGTGGCCGCGAGGGCCCGACGACCGGGCTGGCGTCTTCCGGATCGGGGTCGATCTCTTGTGGCGCGTCGTTCATGCACAATCCCCGTCATCGGTCGATGGCTGTTCAACCCGCCAGCCTGGCCATTGGTTGGGGGTGAACCCTGCGGTGCCAGATGACGAAAAAAGCCCCGGGTCGCACCGGGGCTTTCCTGTTGTCACGCCGTGCGGACGCGCCTCAGCGGCCGGCGGCCTTGAGCGTGTCGTTGAGCTCGCTGTAATTGCGCGGCGCGCCGGCCATCAGATAGCGGTAGCCTTCCGAGATGACGCGCTCTGCATTGGCTTTCGACACATGCGGGTGGCCGACGATGACATTGTGCTTCTTGCAGGTGGCAACGACCTGCGCCATCGCGTCGAGCACGACCTTGTGCTCGGTCTGGCGCGGGAAGCCCAGCTCCTGCGAAAGATCCCCCTCCCCGATCAGCACGACGCCGATGCCGGGAACGTTTTTCAGCATGTCGTCGAGGTTCTCGATGCCCATCGTATCCTCGATCTGGATGACGACGAGGATTTCGCCCTTGGGTGCCAGCGGCCAGACGTCGGCGACGTCGTAATATTCCTGCTGGCTGATCCCCCAATAGCGGCAGGCCTGCATCGGGCCATCGCCGCGGATGCCGGCGGGCTCGTAAAGCGGCTTGTCCTTCAGGCGCGGGTAACGGCAGGCGGCAACCGCATTATAGGCTTCCTGCACGGTCGAGACATGCGGGAAGACGATGCCATAGCAGCCGATGTCGAGCGCCTGCTTGGCCATGAACTGGTTCATCTCGCAGCCATTGGCCGGGATGCGTGCGGTCGGTGTGACGGACGGCGCAACGCCGCCCTTGGCGACATGTGCGCGGTTGAGCATGTATTGCAGCGCGTGGCGCAGGTTGGTGATGTCCCAGCCCTGATGCTCGCCCTCAAACACCACGCCATCATATTTCGACTGGGTGATTTCCACCGCTGTCGTGATGTCGATCGGCTGGAAGGTCGTCACCGAATGTTTTCCAGCTTCGAGCTGGCGGATGATGCCGTTGAGGCGGGGCTGGGCCATGTGTGTCTCCGGGTGCGTTGAAGAAAGGCGGCGGGTGCCCGCCGCCTGTGGTGCGTTTCAGAGCCCGCGGCTCTTGAGGATCTTGTCGAGGCGCGGATAGACGGTGCGCGCATTGCCTTCAAACACCTTGTGCTTGTCGGCGTCCGACAGGCCAGCTGCTGAATCGACATAGCGGCGCGTGTCGTCGAAGTAATGGCCGGTTTCCGGATCGATGCCTTGCACGGCGCCGATCATTTCCGAGGCGAACAGGATGTTGTCGATCGGAATGACCTTGGCGAGCAGGTCAATGCCCGGCTGATGATAGACGCAAGTGTCGAAATAGACGTTCTTCATCAGATATTCGACGAGCGGTGGCTTTTTCATCATCATCGACAGGCCACGATAGCGGCCCCAATGGTAGGGCACGGCACCACCGCCATGCGGGATGACGAATTTCAGCGTCGGGAAATCCTTGAACAGATTGCCCTGGATCAGCTGCATGAAGACGGTCGTGTCGGCATTGATGTAATGCGCGCCGGTGGCGTGGAAGTTCGGGTTGCACGAGCCCGTGACATGGATCATCGCCGGGATGTCGAGTTCGATGAGCTTTTCATAGATCGGATACCAATAGCGGTCTGTCATCGGCGGATCGGTCCAGTAGCCGCCCGACGGATCGGGGTTCAGGTTCACGCCGACGAAACCGAGTTCATTCACCATGCGCTCAAGTTCGGGAATGCAATTGGCGGGCGCGACGCCCGGCGATTGCGGCAGCTGGCCGACGCCGACGAAATTGTCGGGCAGCAACGTGCAGATGCGATGGATGAGATTGTTGTTGAGCTTCGTCCATTCCTGGCTGACCCATTCCGGGCCGACATGGTGGCCCATGCCCGAGGCGCGCGGCGAGAAGATCGTGACGTCGCTGCCGCGCTCCTTCTGGAAGGTGAGCTGGCGCTGCACCGAGGCGACGAGCTGCTCGTCGGTGATGCCGAGATCGTTGGTGGTGGGCTTGCGGGTCGCGTCGACGAGGCCGGCCAGCTGCTTGTCGCGGAAGGCGAACAGGGACGGCGGCTCGGTCGTGTAATGGCCGTGAATGTCGATGATCATGGTGACAGACCTCTCCTCATCCCGTGAGCCCTGCGGGCCCCTTGTCGATCCACCCGTTTGCGCGGGCTTTGCTTCTTCCTAGTCAGGCCCCGTCGCTCTGGCAAGCGGCGCGGAACCGGGGGCTTTCCTATCATTGACAAAGACGGCGCGGCCCATGAAATCTGCGCACCGACCCAGCGATTTTGCTGCCGGACCGCCGAGGTCCCGCAGCCCGAGGCCCGCCAAAAAGGACCATCATGCCCACAGCCCTCATCGACGGCATTTCCACCCGCTACGAGACGCAGGGCTC
>CAIWVR010000143.1 GCA_903916165.1 uncultured Hyphomicrobiales bacterium
CGCCACGAGCCCGAAGGTCGCGACACATTCCGCAAACCATTGCGGACCACCGGTTCGCACCTTCTCCGACATTTCAATGATCGGAAGGTCAAACATGACATGGGCGATCATGGTTCCCGCGATGCCGCCGATGATCTGCGCCGCGACATAAGCGAGAGATTCTCTTGGCCCGATGTCGCGCCTGGCCAGAAACACCAGCGTGACCGCCGGGTTGAAATGGGCACCGGAGATGGGGCCCAGAATGGTGATCAGGACCACCAGCATGGCACCTGTGGGAATCGTGTTGCCGAGCAACTGGAGCCCGACATCCCGGGACAGGTTGACCGCCATGATCCCGGAACCAACGACTGTGGCTACCAGCAGAGCCGTCCCCAGACCTTCTGCCGCCAAACGATGCCGAAGATCGAAAGCAGACATCAGCTTGCGCTCTTCTGTTGGCCTGTAGCCCCGTCCATTTGCCCGATTTCCTTGAGCGCCTTGTTCAGCGAAAACACGGCGATCTTCTTGAGAGGCAGTGCTAAAAAAACGCCGATCCGATTTTGCATCTGTGTGAATGCCGTTGAGAACGCCATCTCGATCTTGCGCTCAGGTCCTTCGACGGCGGCGGGATCGGGGATGCCCCAATGGGCGGTCATGGGCTGGCCAGGCCATGCCGGGCAATCTTCTCCAGCGGCATTGTCGCAAACCGTGAAAACGAAGTCCATGACGGGCGCGCCGGGGGCGGCAAACTCGTCCCAATTCTTTGACCGAAAACCATCGGTCGGATAGCCACGGGCACCCAGGATCTTGAGAGCGAAGGGGTTGACGATCCCCTTGGGCTGGCTCCCCGCCGAATAGGCGTTGAAGCGTCCGGCACCATCCTTTTGAAGAATGCTCTCGGCGAGAACGGAACGAGCGGTATTTCCGGTGCACAGAAAAAGGACATTATAGATTCGCTCAGACATTGGTTCTCTCATTTGGTAGGCGGCAGGTCAGCAGGCCGGCAAGCAAGGGCTCGCAGACAACGGGCCTGCCGTTACAACAATCCTTTAGGAGTCACAACATGATCTGTCGCAAGTATTCAAGGTCCGCGTGACAGGTGATGGAGTGGCTATGTCTGTCACCGCTCACAAGGCTTGTCCGCGCCACAAGATCGTCAGGTGCGTTGACGTGGTGGTTGAGGAATCTCAAGAAGCCGGGCAATTTCGCCCGCGGGGATCCTGTCGGGTTCGCGGTTCGTCACAAGATGAAAGGTCTCCACATATGAGGGCCGGGCGGGCGCTGCGAGACAATTGATGACTTGATCAAGCCCCGTATATCCAGATTTAACGATGTATTCGGTGGTGTCAAGGCATGGATCCAGCTGAAAAATGGGTGGTGATCAAAGCTCATCCACCCTTGCACTGGTCCATCCTGAGGTATGACTTTTGGGCTGATGGGGGACCGAAGGTCGTGTCCCCCACGTGGTGTAGCTGGAGGGCAGCCAGACGCCCGCGAAGCGCGCTCCCCGTAGCAAGGGAGCGGCTGGCGGTGGTCATCGGCGGTTGCCTCGGCACTGCGCGCAGTGATCCATGCTTAATGGGTCCGTCTTATGGATGACACTTGCGATGTCATGACAAATCCAGACCTCATGGACATGTTCGGAAGACCCTCATCCAGCTGCATCACTTCATGGCATGCTGAGTGAGGAGACCTTAACGCGTGCGCTCACGATTACGGATGATCCGACCGGCTTCGATAGGTTTGCCCTGTTCATCATAAATCCGCTGGTTGGTGTAACCCTCGGGCCAGATTTCCGTGAACCATGTCCGAATTCCGAATGCGATCCGGAGCTGTTTGATCGGATTGGGATTGTCGTTCATGTGTTCATGCTCCCACATGGCAGGTGGCACATAGAGCACGTCGCCGGCTTCCCACGGAACCCTCTTGCCTCGCATCTCTGTATAGCCTTCACCCTCGACCGCATAGACCACGGCTTCAAGGTGTTTGTGGCGGCCGCTGTGATGGAAGGCCGGCTCAACCCATTGATGCGTGATCGCAACACTGATCGACCGAAACCCGTTTTTCGGCACCACGAGATATTGCAGAAAATCATGCTGGTTCTTGAGTGCCGCTATATTTCCCTGCGGCTCAAAGGAATCATCCGTCGGCGCGCCCTCAATATGGATGATGGCTCTTGCGCCATCGCGGTAATATTCGGATTCCATCTGCGGCATGGCTGCGATGAGTGCAGGATCGTTGGGTCCGCATGTCTCGATTTGTTCAAGACGCGCAAGGCGTACGAAACGTTCAAGATCGAAGGCCATCGCTGAAATATACAGCACTGGCAATGAACCCGTGTTGAAGTGTTGATGCTCTGCCCAATAGGGAATGTGGAGTGTGCTGCTTTTATGCCAGTCAAAGCGCTGTCCAGCGATCATCGAGAAGCCTTCGCCCTCGAGGATATGCATGGATTCTTCCCCGTGCCGATGCTTGCCGGTATGCCAACCGACAGGAATTTCAGCCTTCAACACATTGCTTCCCATCGTGGCGAAGCCGAGTTGATTGGCAATCATGAGCTTGACCTTCGCATCCTGTGGCGTCGTGACCCAAGGAATGTCCCGATCACGTGCCACAAAGCCTGATGCCTCGATGTCGTCTTGAATCTCATTATGCGCGTTCAGCCAGTCATCATAAAAATTTGTCATGTATGCCTCTGTCCGTCCCGACCAATACAGTCAATCTCGCGGTGCGTCATTCTTGCTCAGGTATAGCCGCGGGGTGCTGCAGCACCCTTGCCGCGCGCCTGCGACAGTTCGCGCTCGACGCCCGCTTGCAGAATTGCGCTGTCCTTCGTGAAGGTCACAAGGCCGAAGCCCTGCTCGACGCAGCGCAAGGCGGCACTGCCATTCCCGCACTGAATACCCGGGACGATGCCATGCTTGCGGCAGCTCGCGAGAATGGCCGCAACGGCCGCGACATGCTCCGGCTCGTTCTTGTCAAGATCGGGCGGCAGCCCGAGCCCGAGAGCCAGATCTGCCGGGCCGATATATATGCCGTCCAGGCCTGGCGTCGATGCAATTTCCTCAATTTTTTCGAGACCCTCGCGTGTTTCAACCATCACGAAACACAGCGTGCCAGATCCGAGAACCGAGGTCTCGCGACTGTTCATGACGAGCGTCGAACGCACGGGACCGTAGGAGCGAATGCCATGCGGAGGATAACGACATGCGCGCACGGCGGTTTCCGCCTCAGCACGATTGCCCACCATGGGAACGATAACACCACTGGCACCGGCATCCAGCGACTTTGCGATCAGCCAGGCTTCATTTGCGGGCACACGGGTCAAGGCCACGGTGCCTCTACCTTCAATCGCGCGCAGCATCTCGACCATGTCGCTATAATCGATCAATCCATGCTGCTGATCGACACAGACATAATCAATTCCCGCGGCACACATCAGTTCGGCACCGAAAGCGCCAGGCAGGGCTGCCCAAGCGCCAAGCGCAGCCTCGCCAGCTTGCCACTTCTCGCGCAAACGGGATGATCCGATCATTGGCTTGCTCCTGAATCGCATGCTTGGTCCCACATCACCGCTTTGGTGCTTTGTTCACCAAGGCCAGCGATTCCAAGCCGCATCGTCTGGCCGGGGCGAAGGAAAACAGGCTCGGGCTTTTTGCCCATGCCGACGCCGGGTGGCGTTCCGGTCACAACAATGTCGCCCGGATGAAGCGTGATGAATGCGCTGACGTAGCTGATGAGTTGCCGTATGTTGAACACCATGGTGCGGGTATTGCCCGATTGCATGCGCACGCCATCGACATCCAGCCACATATCCAGCGATTGCGGATCGGGCACTTCGTCCTTCGTCACCAACCAGGGACCCGTCGGCCCAAAAGTATCGCAGCCCTTCCCCTTGTCCCAGGTTCCACCGCGCTCGATCTGGAAGGACCGTTCACTAATGTCATTGCAGACACAATAACCAGCAACATAGTCCATGGAATCCGCCTCAGAGACGTGACTGGCGCGCGTTCCGATCACCACGCCAAGTTCGACCTCCCAGTCGGTTTTTTGCGAACCGGGTGGAATACGGACGTCGTCATAGGGGCCGCTGTAGGCACTCAGTGATTTCAGGAAGATGATCGGTTCCTTGGGCACTGCCATGCCGGCCTCTGCGGCATGGTCTGCGTAATTCAGGCCAATGCAGACATAATTCAGCGGCCGTGGCACGCAGGGGCCGATGCGTCCGTCATTTTCCATGACCGGAAGCTCGCGCCAGTTCAGGGACCTGAGACGCAAAAGTCCCGCCGGTGAAAGTGCATCGGCATCAATATCCCTGATGATGCCTGAGAGATCCCGCATCCGACCGTCCGGGTCAATCATGGCCGGCGTCTCGTGGCCGGTCTGTCCTTTGCGAAGCAATTTCACGTTTGTTCCTTCCCTTCCAGGACGAGGGTGAGACCTCTGCTCATATTATCTTTGGCTGCGGCAGCAGCGCGGCCTGGACAAGCCTGGTGAATGATCGTGCCGCATGCGCTTCGAGAGTCCAGATGCCGTCAAGCAGTGCTGCGACCTCGGCATGCCGATTCTCACCGGTATATTCTGCAAGCTTGTTTTCGAGATCGGCCTTCGAGAGAGGCCGCGAGGGGTGGCCCGGAAAAGCGGCCTCCACGCCAATATGCAGGGTGCCGTCCGTCGTTTCGACTTCGATCCGTGTCAGGTACCCAAGGTCCGCCAGACGGATTTCGTCGAAGGATTGCTTATGTAATTTTGGAGAGACCTCAATCTTGGCGAGTAAGGCCTGGCGGGCAGGTTCCGTCACGCGCTCTTTATCGAAGGAGTCCGGAGATATTTTCCCGTCGAGCAATGCCGATGCGATAATATAGGGCAGCGAATGATCGGCCGTTTCGCGCGAATGCGGGGACCAGGCTTGGTCACGGATCGCCACAAGGTGGTGATATACGGCCTCGTCCGTCAAGACCCGCACATGCGCAATGCGGGAGGGGTCGCCGATCTGGGCACGAACCGCCAGTGCCGACTGGATGGCGCTCTGCGCGCGCGAGCCAACCGGCCATCTTTTCATTGTTGTTGAGGCAACCCGACGTAAGGGGGTTGCAGGGTCGAACGTCTGTGACAGCGTCGCAACAGCCGGCGTGTCGAGGCCAAGGCGGGTCAAGAAGCCATAGCGACCGATGAAGGGCCGCACCGCGCCCTGGGCGCCGTCCTGTGCAAGCAGGCAGGCATAGACGGCCTGCCGCATTGCATCACCCGCATTGAAACGCTTCCATAAAGAGAGGTCACCATCCCTGTCGAGATCGCCGGATTCGATCTCATCACTGGCGTGATGGGAGACAATGGCTATCGACAGAGCGTCTCCTGTCTGAATCGGGTCCAGTTTCATCAGCCGTGCCGCCGCGCAAACGGCAGCCAACATGGTGAGGTTTGAATAATCCCAGCCGCTGGCGGTCGCTGGAACATGATCGAAAAAGATGAGTGAGATTTCGTAGCCAAGCGCAATTGAGGACATGAGCTGCGGGCCAGATGCATCGACCATTTCGGCCACAGCAACAATGGCCGCGATCAGGTCACTGGGATGCCCCCAGTTTCGGGCACCGATGGAAAGATCATTGAAATCATTGCAGCGAAGGAGCACTCCATTTGCCAGTGCCGCCGCTTCCGGGTTGCTATGTTGCCCTGTGCCCCACACAACACAGGGGCCGCCCGGATAACGGCCTGCATAAAGATGAGCAATTGCCGCTGCCCGGTGCGACTGCGCCGCTGCGGCCACTGCAAGCGCATCGAGCAGAACGCGCTTTACGCCAAGCGATGTGGGCGCGTCCAGATCCATGGAAACCTCAGTTGCATATCGCGCAAGGCTGTCGACGATAATGTCCCTGGATCCTGAAATGACTGCGCTCATTCATCGCCTCTACCGGTGCATGGTGCCCTGACGTGTGGTTGGTCAGATATTATAAATGTCGATCGCACCAATGATGCGATCATCATGGATGATGACCTTTTTGAAGAGGACAGAAAACCCGCCAGCCCTTTCCTCAAGTTCATATTCATAGCGCCCGGCACGAAGCACCGCACCCGAGGTACGCAGGAACGAATGCACCATCCAGTTGGCCTGCGCCTTGATCTTTCCGCCCTCGCGCTGCACGCCGGTGCAACTCACGATGTGTACGGTGTGGGGCACAGGCAGCGAGGCATAGGAATCTTCGCTTTCAATACGGAAGATCCGGGCTTCAAGTTCCACACGGTCGGCCCAGATCAGGCTGAGCTGGCGGCTCGGATCAGTCGTCATCACATCGTCACCGTTCCAGACCGGTGCCCAATAACGCGCTTCATGAGCGTAAAGCTCGAGCCAGTCATGCCAGGCGCGGCTATCGAGCAATGCTCCCTCATGTGCCAGGAACGCGCTCACACGCGCG
>CAIWVR010000144.1 GCA_903916165.1 uncultured Hyphomicrobiales bacterium
GACGGGCTTCTATGTGATCGGCGCGCTGTTGCTGGCGATTTGCGTCTATCTGGCGATCACTGTCGCCCGATATCGGCTTGACGAGGTCTGAACAGGCACCCCTTTACGGCTCCGCCATTTCAGCGCAAATTTGGGGCAGCAGGCGTCCCGCGATCCGACTCGCGCGAGAAACGCCGCCAGGGGAGAGACATGGTTACATTCCTGCTCATCTTGCACGGGCTCTGCGCTGTGGCGCTGCTGGGAGCCGTGACACACCAGTCCTTCGCCGTTTGGTGGCCGGCGCGCAAGGCGGGTGGCATGCCGAGCGCATTCCGCGCCGTTCATGCGGCAAAATTCACCAATGGCATCATCTTGCTCTTCGTGGTCACCTTCATTCTGGGCGGGGTCATCTATCCGCCCTACCGGCTGGCGGTGCGCACCTATCTGGAAACCGCGCGCCTGTGGACGGTCAATGGCTCCTTCGAGTTGAAGGAGCAGTTCCTCGCCATCGGGCTCGGCATGCTGCCGTTCTACTGGCACGTCTGGCGCCAGCCGCTCGACGAGGCCCTGGCCGGGGCGCGGCGCGCCACCTGCGCGATCCTCTTTTTCGCAGTCTGGTTCGGTTTCCTGACCGGGCATGTGGTCAACAATGTGCGGGGGATTTTCTGATGCTTGCCGCCCGTTTCACGCCCGTCTTCTCGGCTGCCTTCGCCCTGATCTATTGCGTCGCCGAACAGTTCAACATCGCGCTCGTCACCTATCATCCGCGCCTGCGCGAATGGGGCTGGCTGACAGAGGCGCCGCGCAATGGACCGGGCATGTACTGGTTTGGCTGGGTCGGCACAGCCTGTCTGGGCGCGCTCGCCGTCGCCATCTTGTCGCTGCCGCTGACGCGAAACCGCGCGCCACAATGGATCGGCTGGGCCGTCCCGCTCGCGATCATGGTGGCCTTTGTCTATCTGCTGCGCGCCTTCTTCCTGCGCTGACCCAAGGAACCCGCCATGCTCCGTTCCCTCGCACGCGCCAGCCTCGTCTGCTGCACCATCCTGTCACTCGCCCCGGCGCTGGCCGGGGGCGACGATGTCGAGCCGGGTCTTGAAGATCCGGCCGACGGCCCGCCCTTCTTCGGCGACGTGCTCAATATCAAGGGCCGCAAGACGCTGGTCGATGCGCTGGTGCGCGCCGAATTCGGCAAGGGTCAGGTCATTCTCACGCGCACCGATCCGGAGGGAAAATTCCGCTTCGGCGCCTTCGGGCGCACGGTTGATCCGAATTCGATCAAGATTTCCTGCGCGATGAAGGGCTTCAAGGCGGTGGATACCATCCGCACGCCGGGCCGGCGCGACGAGGATCCGATCGAGGTGCAATGCCTGCTCGAGCCCGAATGAGAAACGCCGCCTCGAGGGCGGCGTCCACAATGGCTGATTTTTAAGCGGATGCTTATTCCGGCACGGGCTCGCCGTGCAGATCCATGATCTCGATGACATTGCGGTCAGGGTCATGGAAATAGGCGCTGCGGCCGCGGAACGTGCCATGTTCGCGCATTTCTTCCTTGAAGACGCGGATGTTCTTTTCGGCCAGCATCTTTTTCATCGCATCGTAAGCGTCGCCGCGGAAGACGAAGGCCGTGTGGATGTCGTGCTTGTCGCCGACATTGGGGTTGATCTCGTTCTCCGAGAGGGTCAGAACGAAATAGCTGTTCTCGCAGCGCATGAAGACCATGTGATTGTTGCGCCGGACTTTCGTCAGTCCCAGAATGCCCGTGTAGAAAGCTTCCGAGCGGTCGAGTTCCTTGACCGGGATCGTGAAGTGGAGAACGGCTTCGGCTTTCATTTTCTATCCCCTGTTGTTTTGTCCAAACCCTAGAACCCGGCGCGCCGCTTGGCAATCTTCTGGCTGCGGTTTGGCTGGCGTTGCAATTCGAAGTGCCAGCCGGTAGCTTGCCGCCAACGGTCGGAAATCTGGCCATCAGGGAGCATGCCCATGCGGCGGAACGCGATTACGGCTTTTGTCAGCTTCTGTCTTGCCGGCCTCGCGGCGTCAGCGCCCGCGCGCGCCGATGCGATCGCGGATTTTTACAAGGGCAAGACTGTGAGCCTCATCGTCTCGTCGTCGACGGGCGGTGGCTATGACACGCTGGCGCGTATGCTGACGAAATATGTCTCGCGCCATTTGCCGGGCTCGCCCAATATCGTGATTCGCAATATGCCGGGCGCGGGCGGGATTGTCGCGACCAACCACCTTTATTCCATCGCGCCGAAAGACGGCAGTGTGATAGGGGCCGTGCAGAACAACACGCCCTTCGAGCCGCTGTTTGGCACCAAGGAAGCGCAATATGACGCCAGCAAGTTTTACTGGCTTGGCTCGCCCTCGGTCGAGACCAGCGTCCTGACGATCTGGCATACCTCGCCGGTCAATAATCTGGATGATGCCCGCAGCATTGAACTCAAGATGGGCTCGTCAGGTGCCAATTCCACACCGAGTTTCTATGGCCGCCTGCTCAATGAGACGCTCGGCGTGAAGCTGAAGCTGATCGTCGGCTATCCGGGTCAGAATGACGCGCTGCTGGCGATGGAACGTGGCGAGCTCGATGGCTATCCGAGCGTGTTTTACAACAGCCTCGTGGCCACGCGGCCGCAATGGCTGCCGGAAAAGAAGGTCAAGCTCATCGTGCAATATGGCGCGGAAAAGCTCGCTCAGCTGCCGGATGTGCCCTTTATCATGGATCTCATGAAGACCGAGGAAGACCGCCAGCTCTGGCGGATCGCGGTCGGCCCGATCGCCACCGGCCGTCCCTATCTGCTGCCGCCGGGCACGTCGCCCGAGCGCGTCGCTGCCATGCGCCTGGCGTTCTGGGATGCCTTCAACGACAAGGAATTCCTCGCCGAGCAGGCGCGCGCCAATCTGGGCGCGGATACGCCTCGCAGTGGAGAGCAGATTCAGGATATTATCGCGCAAGCCTACAAGTCGCCGCCCGCCGTGGTAGAACGGCTGAAGAAGCTCCAGCAGAGCCAGTGAGACGAAACGCCATGCTCGACAAAACAAAGGGCGTCACCGCCATCGACCTGATCGCCTATGCTGAAGGGCTCGTCCCCGTGCTCGCGGCGCGTGCCGCCGAGGCCGAAACCTTGCGCCGCTGCCCGGACGCCACGGTCGCCGATTATGTATCCCTCGGTCTGCTGCGCGTCTGCCAGCCGAAGGCCTATGGCGGCTATGAGCTTGGTTATGACGTATTGTGCACGATCATCCAGACGCTGGCGCGCGGCTGCGCCTCGCAGGCCTGGACTTATATGGTGCTGGCCGACAATCCGCTGAAGCTCGCGACCTTCTCGAAGGAGGCGCAGGACGATGTCTGGGCGCAGGACGATACGCAGCGCGTCGGCGTTGCGGTTTCGGCGGTCGGCAAGGCCAAGCGCGTCGACGGCGGCATTCTCTGGTCGGGCCAGCATGGCTTTTCGAGCGGCATCGACCATGCCCACTGGCTGATCTGCGGCGGCTTCATCGACGAGGCAGACGGCAGCAAGACCGGCTGCATGGCGCTGATCCCGAAAAGCGATGTGACGCTCCTCGACGACTGGAAAGTCGTCGGCCTCGCGGGCACCGGCTCGAGGAGCTTCATCGTCGACGGGGCTTTCGTGCCCGCGCATCGCATCATCCTCAAGAAGGATTATGATGCGGGCGCGACGCCCGGTGCCGAGATCCACGATTATCCGGTGTTTCGCATGCCGCGTGGCGGCGTGTCGGCGGCCAGCTATACGGCGGTCGCCGTCGGCTCCGCGCAGGCGCTCCTGCAAAGCTTCTACGATTATACGGCACCGCGCAAATCGCGCGGCAAGTCGGTCGCCGACCAGCCCGGCACGCAAATGCTGATCGGCCTTGCCTCGGCGGAGATCGAGGCGGCGGACCGCATGTATATGGGCGCTTTGCGCGAGACCATGGAGGTGCTGGAGCGTGGCGACAAGGTCTCGCGCGAGCAGCAGGTGCAGGGCAAGCGCAATTGTTGCTATGCCGCACAGATTGCCATGCAGGCGGCATCGAAATTGTTCAATTCTGCGGGCGGTCGCGCCTTGTTCCTCGACAATGCGATGCAGCGTCAGTTCCGTGACTGCTTTGCGGCTTCCGCCCATCACTCCTTGTCGTGGGACTCTGCCGCGATGGAATATGGCAAGCAACAGCTTGAGGCGCATGGCGACTGAGGGCGCACACCGCCCGTGTCGAAGCGTTGCTGGCGCCGGGTTCAATGAGCGCGGACAGGCTCGTCCGCGCTGACCTCACAAGGTAACGCCCGCGAGATAAAGCACGACACCCGCCGCCGCGCTGGCCGCCAGCACGCGCAGCAGTCCCGCCCTGAGCCAGAACACGCCGGCTGCCGCCCCCAGTGCGAGGGCGAGCGCCCATGGGTTGACGGAGGCAAGCTCTGGCAGATCGAGGCCGTGCCAGTCGATCATCCGCGCAAACAGCGTGTGCATGGCAAACCAGACGGCCAGATTGAGGATCACGCCGACGACGGCGGCGGTGATCGCGCCCAGCGCACCCGACAGCGCCTTGTTGTCGCGCAACCGCTCGATGTGGGGCGCGCCGAGGAAGATCCACAGGAAGCAGGGCGTGAACGTGACCCAGGTTGCGAGCAGCCCGCCGAGCACCCCGGCAGTGAGCGGCGCGAGCGTGCCGGGATCGCGAAACGCCCCCATAAAGCCGACGAATTGCAGCACCATGATCAGCGGGCCGGGCGTTGTTTCCGCCATGCCGAGGCCGTCCAGCATTTCGCCGGGCTTCAACCAGTGAAAGCCCTCGACCGCCTGCTGTGCGACATAGGCCAGCACCGCATAGGCACCGCCGAAGGTGACAACGGCCATTTTCGAGAAGAACAGTGCGATCTGCGCAAAGACATCGCCGGTGCCCAGCGTCGCCACGATGATGCCGACGGGCGCAAGCCACAGGATGGCGCAGGCCAGCGCGGCGCGATGCGCGTCGCGTCGCATGGCGGGCGATTGCTCGAAGGGCGCGTCGCTGAGCAGGGCAGGGCCATGATTGGCGCCGCCCGC
>CAIWVR010000145.1 GCA_903916165.1 uncultured Hyphomicrobiales bacterium
CCGGTCGCGGGGTTCCTGCGGGTGCAAAGATGCCGTGCCAGGTCTGAATGCCCAGGCCTGGAAACATGCTGTCGAAGACCATGGCGCCGGGCAAATGCTCGATCGGTTTTGAGCCGGTGACCATGAGTACGCGCGCCCGGCCGGACTTCACCAGTGAGGAGGCGGTGATGACGTTCTCGAAAATAAACGGAACTTCGCCCGCGATCAGCGCCTGCAGGCGGCCGGAGGAAATCCGTTCACGCATCAAGCCGCCCGAGCCATGAACAAGGCGCATGATCGAGGCGACACCCGTCCCCTCGCCCGCTTCACCAAAGACCACCACGCCACCTTCCGCCAAACGTGCCAGCAGCGATGCGGGGAGGTTCGCCACCACACCCTGCACGAGAATGCGGTCGAACAGCCCGATCTCCCCGTCCAGCGCGAGACCGTCGGCAAAGATCACCCTGACATTCTCAAGTCCGAGTGCCGTGAACCGGATGGCTGCGGCAGAGGCCAGGGTCCGAAAGCGCTCGACTGTGACCACGTCGCGCGCGAGCCGCGACAGGATGGCTGCCGAATAGCCATTGCCGGTGCCGATCTCCAGCACCCGGTGGCCCGGCTGGACGCCAAGCGCCTCGACCATGCGGGCGACGAGATAGGGTTCTGGCATGGTCTGCCCGCAGGCGATCGGCAGGGCCATGTCGCGCCAGGCCAGATCCGTGTGCCGGTGCGGCACGAAATCCTCGCGCGGAATGGTTTCAAGCGCGCGCAGCACGCCCGTCTGGGCAATGCCGCGTTCGCGCAGGCGCAGCAGGAACTGCATCGTCGCCTGCGCGCGGGAAGCGGCGGAGGGGCTGGCGTGTTCGATGTCCATCCCTGCCCCTTCCTGCTTCAGGCGAAGCGCGCGGCCAATTGCGTGAGAGTGGGCTCGTCGGTGAGATCGAGCCGCAGCGGCGTGATCGAAATGCGGTTGTCAGCGATGGCCGCGAGATCGGTGCCACGCGCCGGCGTCGACTTCTGCCGCGAGAAGCCGATCCAATAATAGGGATTGTGGCGCCCGTCGAAGCGTTCGTCGAGTTCGAGATAGGTCGCGTCGCGGCGGCCCTGCACCGTCACCGAGACGCCCTGCACGACTTCCGGTGCGCAGCTCGGGAAATTCAGGTTGATCAGCACGCCCTTGTCCATTTCCTGCGACAAAAGCTTGCGGATGATACCAGGCGCATGGGCCTCGGCGCAGGCAAAGGGCGCATTTTCGCGCTGGCCCGGCGGATAGCCCTGGCTGAGCGCGAAGGACCGCACGCCGAGCAATGTGCCTTCCATGGCCCCGGCGATGGTGCCCGAATAGGTGACATCTTCCGCCAGATTGTGGCCGATATTGACGCCCGACAGGATCAGGTCCGGCGGCGCATCACGCAGGATCCGGCGCACGCCCATGATGACGCAATCGGTTGGCGTCCCCTTCACGGCGTAGCGGTTCGGACCGACATGGCGCAGGCGCAGCGGATCGTTGAGCGAGAGCGAATGGGCGACGCCCGACTGGTCCGTCTCGGGCGCGACAATGGTGATGTCATCGGTCAGCTGGCGCGCGATGCGCTCCAGCACATTCAGCCCCTCGGCATTGATGCCGTCATCATTGGTGATCAGAATGCGCATTCGCTGTCCTCATCCGGCCTTCGTGATCGTCTCGAGCCCGCCCATATAGGGGCGCAACACGTCCGGCACCGTCACCGAGCCATCCTCGTTCTGGTAATTCTCCAGCACGGCGACGAGCGCACGGCCCACTGCAATGCCGGACCCGTTCAGCGTATGGACGAACCGCGTCGCCTTTTCGCCCGCCGGGCGATAGCGCGCGTTCATCCGCCGCGCCTGGAAATCGCCGCAGACCGAGCAGGACGAAATCTCGCGGAACCGCCCCTGCGTGTCGCCATCTGCCTGGCCGGGCAGCCAGACCTCGATGTCATAGGTCTTCTGCGACGCGAAGCCCATGTCGCCGGTGCAGAGCGTCATGACGCGATAATGCAGGCCGAGGCGCTTCAGCACCTCCTCCGCGCAAGCCGTCATGCGCTCATGCTCGGCAGCAGATTCCTCCGGCCGGGTGATCGAGACAAGTTCGACCTTGGAAAACTGGTGCTGGCGGATCATGCCGCGCGTGTCGCGTCCGGCCGAGCCCGCTTCCAGCCGGAAACACGGCGTGCCCGCGGTGACGCGCAGGGGGAGCGCGGACTCGTCCAGGATCTGCTCGCGCACGAGATTGGTCAGCGAGACTTCGGCCGTGGGGATCAGCCAGAAATCGTCGCCGGCGCGGAACTGGTCGTCGCGGAATTTCGGCAATTGCGCGGTGCCAAACATGGCCTCGTCACGCACCAGCAGCGGCGGGTTCACTTCCGTATAGCCGTGCTGCTCGGTGTGCAGATCGAGCATGAAGGCCATCAGGGCGCGCTCCATGCGCGCCAGAGCGCCCTTCAGCACGACAAAGCGCGCGCCCGACATGCGCGCGGCGGCCTCGAAATCCATCAGGCCCAGCGACTCGCCGATTTCGAAATGTTCTTTCGGCGTGAAGCCCGGGGCAAAGGCGGGCGGCGTGCCGAAGCGGCGTGTCTCGACATTGCCATGCTCGTCACGGCCCTCGGGCACGTCGGCGCGCGGCGTGTTGGGGATTTCGAGCAGCGCCTCGTTCAGCTCGGCGATGGCAGCCTTTTCCTGCGCTTCCATCTCGCCCATGCGGGTTTTCAGCTCTGTGACCTCGGCCTTCAGCGCGTCGGCGCGGGCGCCATCCCTGGCGGCCATGGCCTGGCCAATTTCCTTCGAGGCCGCATTGCGGCGCTCTTGGGCGACCTGCAAGCCGGAGATGGCGGTCTTGCGGACATCGTCGAGCGCGAGCAGCTTGTCAGACAGCGGCTCAAGGCCACGCCGCGCGCGCCCTGCGTCGAAGACAGCCGCATTCTCGCGGATCCATTTGATGTCGTACATGAAGAGCCTTTGAAGACGATCACGGGATGTACCGGAGCGACCCCGGCAAGATAGCCCCGGAATGACATTGCAGGGCGTGGGATGCAAGTGGGGCCACGGGCGCTCGCTTCTCCCATGGGGAGAAGCTGTCTGCGGAGCAGACTGATGAGGGGCTGCGCCGGGCGGTGAGACTCCGCCCCTCACCCCGGCCCGGGGCCTTGCCCCGAGTCCGCCCTCTCCCGCCGGGAGAGGGCCCGCCAGCTACCCTTCCTTGTCCGCCTCGAGCTTCGCCTTGGCACGCTGTCTTTCCACCACGCCCACCGAAAGGATCGACAGCTCGTAAAGCAGCAAGGCCGGGATCGCCAGGGCGAACTGGCTGAAGACATCGGGCGGCGTCAGCACGGCGGCCACGACGAAGACGATGACGATGGCGAAGCGCCGCTTGGCTTTCAGAAAGGCGCTGTCGATGATCCCGATGCGACCCAGAAGCGTCAGCACGACGGGCAGCTGGAACGTCACGCCGAAGGCGAAGATCAGCGTCATGATGAGGGAGAGATATTCGCTGACGCGCGGCAGCAGCTCAATCTGCGCCCGCCCCGGCTCCTTCGACTGCTGCATGGCGAGGAAAAAATGCAGCAGGTTGGGCGTCACGATGAAATAGACGAGCATGGCGCCAGCGGCAAAGAAGAGCGGCGTCGCCACCAGATAGGGCGCAAAAGCCATGCGCTCATGCTTGTAGAGGCCAGGCGCCACGAAGGCGTACATCTGCGAGAAAATCACCGGACAGGCGGCAAAGGCCGCTGTAAACATGGCGACCTTGATCTGGGTGAAGAAGAATTCCTGCGGCGCGGTGTAGATGAGTTTCGCGTCCGGCCCCGCCGCATGTTCAAACGGGATGACCAGCAGATTGTAGATGTCCTTCGCGAAATAGAAGGAAATGATGAACATCAGGAAGAAGGCGATGACCGCCTTGATGAGACGGGAGCGAAGCTCGATCAGGTGCTCGATCAGCGGCGCGCGCGTGGATTCGATATCGGCGTCGGTCATGTCATGTCACGCTTGCGACGAACGGGCGGGAGCCTCAGGCGCCGCCGCCTGCGCAGCCTCCGGCGTCAAGGGGGCGATCGCGGCTGCGATCGAGAATTCAGTGGGCGCCGGTGCCGTCTCCGGCGGGTCGGGAAGATTGATGACATTGACCGGCACGGTCGGCTCGGCCGGCGGCGTATAATCCGCCTCATGCGGCATGTTCGAACTGTCGATGGCACCGCCGATCTGGTTGCGCATCGTGCTCACGGGATCAAAATTCACGTCGAGTTTCGCCGCTTCGCCGACCTTCGCGACCTCCTTGCGGATCTCCTCAATATCGGCCTCGCGCATGGCGTCCATAAACTGGCCCTGGAAGTCGGCCGCCATGCGGCGCAGCTTGCCGATCGCCTGCCCGATCTGCCGGAGGACGCGCGGCAGCTCTTTCGGCCCGATCACGATCAACGCGACCAGTCCGATGACAATCAGTTTGCCGGCGTCGAAATCGAACATGCCACATACGTCCTGAACTTAAAGCCGCCCACGCGCGCGGTATGCGCGCACGTGACCGGCCAGTGATCCCCCGGGATCTCTTGTTTGGCCTCAGCTGGCCTTGCGCGGCTCAGTGGCATGATCGACAGGCGGAACCGGTGTCGATGGCGAGGACGGAGCGGCAGTCGTGTGCGCGACCGGCGACACCGGCTGGTCAATACGCGGTGTCTCGACCTTGGCCGTATCCTCGTCCTCGGCCATGCCTTTCTTGAACGACTTGATGCCCTTGGCAACGTCGCCCATCAGCTCGGAAATCTTGCCCTTGCCGCCAAACAGCAGGAGCCCGATGGCGCCGACGACGATCCAGTGCCAGATAGAGAAGCTACCCATGAAAACCTCCGGTCGGCTGGGCCTGGTGGCCGCATCACCATATGCGTCGAGAAACTATGCGCTGGGCGCGGCAAAAACAAGGAGAAGGGTGGAGGCATCGCACGCTGGAAAGCGAAGAGTGTCCCTTCTCCCGCCAGCGGGAGAAGGATAGGCGCTGCCTCAGACTTTGTCGTCCTCATCCTCTTCAGCCCGCGCGGCGTCAGCCGCCTCGATGGCCTTTTCCATGGCGGCTGTGACCTTTTCCATCTCGGCCTGCGAGACAGCGTCCACGGCAGCGTCCACAGCGGCGGAAGCTTCGGCCTGCGTCTCCTCGGTCACCTGGGCGAACAGGTCGTCGGGATCGCCCTCGAGCGGCTCCTCGCTGTCCGTCA
>CAIWVR010000146.1 GCA_903916165.1 uncultured Hyphomicrobiales bacterium
CTTGACCGAACCATCCTGAAGGGCCCGGGTGATCTCATAATCTCCGACGGCGAGCGTCAATTCCAGTTTTTTGCTCATCTGTTTCCCCTGACATCTTTTGATTAAATTGAACTGATCCGGCGCGCGAAACGCGCCTGCGGCTCGGTTGCCGCAAGCAGATCGCGCAGATAGGCGCTGGCTGCGTGCCCCTTGAGCGCTGTGCTCCACATGTCCTTCACGGCCTTTTCATGCAGCAACAGCGCCTCGGGCGCGGACGTGATCATCGCCACACCCACGCGCACATTTGGATGCTCGCCAAGGCGGAACGGGCTGATCGACAGGATCTTGCGTTCTTGCTGGCGAAAGATCTGGAAACCGGCCTGCGGCAGCGTGCCCGTGACAAGGCCGATCTGGATGCCGATCGGATCTTCCTCGATCAGGCGTGCGAAATATTCGACCTCGGCATAGGCCAGCGCGCGACGCCGACGCTGCTCGTCTTCAGGGATCAACGTCTTGCCGGTGAAACCATTGATCAGCAGACGTTCGATTTCCAGTGCCGACATCAGGTTCACGATCCCGGGCCTGCGCTTGCGATAGGTCT
Source organism: uncultured Hyphomicrobiales bacterium (assembly GCA_903916165.1). Taxonomy (GTDB): domain Bacteria; phylum Pseudomonadota; class Alphaproteobacteria; order Rhizobiales; family Beijerinckiaceae; genus Terripilifer. Next base: position 581 of record CAIWVR010000146.1, read on the forward strand.
CCTTGCGCTGCTGCAGGATCTCAAGAATGACGGCGACATCAGCCAAGGCACGTTCGCGCGTCGGCAGGTCGGGGGGAATGCTCTCGCGCAGCATTTCCTCCAGCACACTCTGGAAGGGATCTGACGATAAAAGATACGAAATCGGTCCGGCGAGCACGATAATATGCTCCGCCGTTTCCTCGATCTGGCGGATGCGTTCGAAATAAGAAACCGCCGAGGAGACATATTCGATGCCCACGCCAAGCAGCGTGGGAATGGAGACCTCAAGCAGTTCTGCCAGGCGCTCGATGGTCTCGATCTTGGCGAGTTCGCCCTTCTCGAAACGATAGAGGGCCGTGCGCGAGATGCCGATGGAGCGTGCCACTTCATCGGCACTCAGGCCCGAGCCGAGGCGAAAGGCCTTCAGTCTTTGCCCGATTTCGTCATAGCGAAATGGCATGATGCTCTCCCCTCCAGACCTGCGGCAGCAAGACAATACGCCCTGTTGCCGCGCGCTGCTCGATCTTGTGCAGTCCAGCCCTGAAATCACCGAGCGGCATTGTCTCGAAGACTGGTGCCTTCAAGCGACCGCTCTCGAACAGACCGAAGACTTCGCGATAGCAATCGACCGCGCGCTCGGGCCTGCGCTTGCGGTAATCACTCCCCTGCAAGCCGCTCACCTCGATGTTCTTCAGGAGCACGTAATTCATCTTGAGCGCGGGAATGCGGCCCGCCGCAAAGCCGATCACCACAAGGCGCCCACACCAGGCAAGCGCGCGCACGGCCGCATCAAAAAAGTCGCCGCCAAGCATATCGAGCACGATGTCAGCCCCTTGACCGCCCGTGTGCGCATGCACCTGCGCACGCAGGCTCTCGTGCAGGTCTGGTGCCGACAGGTCAATGATGGCGTCAGCGCCGGCGTCACGCACCAATTGCGCCTTGTCCCTGTTTGCGATGGCACCCAGCACGCGCGCCCCCATCGCCTTCGCCAAGTGCACGGCGGCAAGGCCTACGCCACCGCTCGCACCCAGAACCAGGACAGTCTCGCCTTGGGCGAGACGCGCACGTTCACGCAGCGCAAACCATGAGGTTTCGTAGACGAGCGATGCAGAGGCCGCTTCCGGAAAGCTCATGGAGCCGGGCAGGCCATAGCAGGATTTCGCATCCACCACGCAGTACTGGGCATAACCGCCGCTTTCGGCCATGGCCAGCACCCGATCGCCCAAAGCAATATGCGTCACACCCTCACCAAGCGTCACGACAATGCCAGCCGGGCCCTGGCCCGGGGTGAAAGGCAAGGGCGGCAGGACCTGGTATTTTCCACTGATCACGAGAAGATCGACGAAATTCAGCGGCACGGCCTGCACGTCGATGACGACCTGTCCCGGACCCGCGACCGGGACGGCAACCTCGGCCACGCTCGCCTTGTCACAGGAGCCGAATTCAGAAACCTGAACCGCGCGCATGAGCGTCTCCATTCAGCTTGCCACCCCGAGACGCGCCCGCTGCGGCACGCGCCCGCCCTCGGCGATAACCAGGACCAGCGGCGCAGGGATCATGCGACGCAGCCGGTTGCGCAGCACACAGGCATTGGATCGCTGCTGCGCCCGGCCCCTTGCGCGCGCATGGATGGTGGCGTCACACCGATGGCCAGCCTCGTCGAAGGCCTTCATCTGCGGCGCCCTCAGGCTGGTCAGGACCGTGTTGAACAACAAAAAGGCTTGCCTTCCGTCCGGTGGCCGCAGCCACCTTATTTTCGTTTGAAGAGTCCAAGCAGCGAATTCAGCAAGACCCGAAAGATCAACCCGAAGCCGCCGATGGGCGTGACAGCCACAGGCGGCACCGGCGCAGGCTGTTCCCCGGCACCACCGTCGACGGCGGGCACGGCCAGCTGCTCCGCCTGCAGGACAGATTGCAGATTGCGCGCAAACTGGCCGATGATCTGCTGGGCGACCTCCTGCAACATGCCCGCAGCGCGGCCATATTGTGCGACGGCACCCGACAGGTTGAGATCGGTCTCGACATTGACACGCGTGC